>CAZZEC010000121.1:11526-19025 GCA_964652565.1 uncultured Bacteroidia bacterium | reverse complement strand
TTAATTAGAATCTTACATGCACAAAAAGCGATATATGTAGAAAATCATTGTGGATTCTTTGATCAAATTTGGTGGATATTTCATACATGGTATTTATTTATGGAGGTAGGTGTGTCATCCTAAAAGTGGATATACATAGCATGAATATACTTTTTAGGGCCAATTTTCAATTTTTCAGACAGCTATTATATACAGAAAATATATTTTGTTGATGTTGAAATATTGAGTATTATTGTACTGAAAATATATATTACTGTATTTAAAGTAATGATATTCTTACCTTAATACTCATGGTTTGCGCCAAATAATTAGCGGCTATCTCAGATGGATGAAAGTCATTCATCACGTTCTATTGGATTATGTCAATGATATATAACCAAAATCAGTAACGCTAATTTTTAAGTAAATCAAACTCGATGATTAACAATTTTACAAGTTTAATCCAGTTTACGAGAAATCACCTCACTACCAGATCCTGGTGGGATGCACTCCGTAGCTGGATTTCTTTATGGATCTTGCTCGTGGGAATATGGTTCCCACTTTCTGCTCAGGAAACTATCTTACAGATTAGTTTTGATGGTAACTCAGGTTTTGAAGTAGAAGATTTTCCGGTGATAGACGAGGTGATAGATGGATTAGAAGATGTGATTTCACCTGGGATTTTAAGTGGGGATGATGATACGCATACCCTTATTAGGAGAGGACCTGGACTAAATAGTTCTGGTAGAGCTGTTATAGAGGCATTTGCTCCTAATAGTTTTTTTGCGTGTGACTTCGAGTCATCAGAAACCCTTGTGGAAGATGACTATCTTGAAATCGTGATCCGCTTTGAAGAGGGTGTTGTAGTCAATCTCTCAGAGTTTAAGTTTTACCTGGTTAGGACAGCTGCTACGGGTCCTGAAAACATGGCTGTAAGAAGTAGTGTAACAGGAGATACCTTACTGCTTGAAGATGATGCTAATGCTACTTCTACGTTGTACACTATTGACCTCAGTACCCGAGTCGCTTTTCAAGGACTCACTGATTCTGTCGCTTTCCGAATTTATGGTTGGGACGGTGCAAATGACGTTACTGTATTCGGCAATCCAATTGTTGACGGTAGAAACAGATGTATGCAAATTGAGAATAGCGATGATACGGGTTTCGATATTGAACTCTCGGGTTGTATCAACTTCCCAGTTTTGCCTACTTTTACCAATCCTTTAGCTGCTGGTGATACCATTTGTAGTGGAGATACACTATCTGTTTCCTTAGGAGCCTCAGACTCTGCAGGAGTAGAAGGTTTGGATTATCAATTTGTGCTTGATGCTGTACAGTATGTGAATGGAGAGGGTGATACATTAAGTGGGTATGGTCCTGTAACAGGTGGAACTCTGAATGCAGATGACATATTGTCCGGAGATCCTCACATTTTTGAAGGATTGGTAAACGATACTTCAGTTATAGTCGAGATTATATACAGTGTAAAGACTACAAAGATTGGAGATGGGTTTGATGATTGTGAGGGTGCAGTTGAGACGTTTAGTGTATTGGTGATGCCTAAGCTGTCAGAAACAGATATTTTCTGGGTGGTCAATGGGGACACGATTCGCGATGAAGATATTAAAATCTGTGAAACGGATACCATTATGAAGGTCATTCTGAATAATGGTGGAGCAGATATGTTGGCTAAATACGTGATCAACGACACTTCAGATATATTTGATGTTCAGATTGACCCTAAGTATACGGGAGTATTACCTTTGATGGGGTCAGTAGAGAATAATTCTGGTATACAGATTGATGGAAATCAGGAAGTCTTTGCCAATAATGGTATTGTAGATCAATTTAATTCGCCCTTGTATGCGACGAATGTTGGTAAACGTTACATCCAGATTGCATTATTTGTAGATGAAAATCAGAATGACACACTCGATCCATATGAGGAGGCTTGTCCAGGCGATACGATCACTTGCACAGTAGAGGTGTTTGCACTTCCCTATTTGACAGAGGTGGAACTAGACACAGTTTGTAATGAAGAGGAATTTAGCATCGATATAGATACACAAGACACAACCCTGGTAGAGGGTGTGGATTATGTGGTAGAAGTTGTGGGGGTGTTCTATGATAGTGATCAAAATCCTCTATCTGATTCTACGGGTGCGGGTTATGGACCCTTGACAGTTGTAGCTGGAGATAGTGTTACAGTAGGTGATTCTTTGACTTCTCCGTTAACACATACATTGTCCAATACAACTGCAGGTCCCATTAGATTGACATATCGCTTACAAGCGAAGTTAATTGATGCTCCCGAATGTATATCTCCTATCGTCAATGTAGAGGTACTTGTTCTTCCCGAACTACCTCCTACTGAGATTAACTGGGTAGTAAATGGCGATACTACAGAGACTGCTGATATCATGGTTTGTGAGACGGATACAATTGAAAAAGTAATTGTTAAAGGTGGATCTTCATGGTTAGTAGCCAAGTATGAGATCACAGATAGTTCAGATGTTTTCGCTTTAGGTGATAGTTTGAAACTCACTGGAACGTATGCAATTACAGGAGATGCTGTAGATGCTAATGATGATATCCAGATCATAGGTAATGCACCTATTGAAGAATACAACTTCAATTTTCCATTAATTGCTGCGAATGCAGGAACGAGAACTATCAAATTATATCTATTCAATGATGCCAACCGAAATGGTACGATAGAACCTTTTGAAGAAGAATGTGAGAGTGATACCATTGAATGCAGTGTCTCTGTAACGCTATTACCACATTTGGTACAAGTAGGTAGAGATTCTGTATGTAGTGGAGATACATTTAGCATTGCAATAGCCACACAGGATACGAGTTTAAAGCAGGGAGAGGATTATTATTTAGAGGTAACGAGTATTCGTCATGATGTGGATGAAGATCCTTTTAGTAACCCTCTGTCACCAGGACAGGGATATGGACCATTTATGATTCAGGAGGGTGATTCCATTAAGATAGGGGATACTATCCAATCGCCTATTACACAAGCATTGGTCAATCAGACCAGTAAGCCCGTGAGGATGAGGTATAGGGTAAAAGCGGTATTGTATGATAACCCTTTCTGTGAATCCCCCGAAGTGAACTATGAAGTGATGGTATGGCCCAAGGCACCTCAATACAATCTGGCTTGGATGATAAATGGAGAATTCTTTGATCAGGATTCGGTTACAGTTTGTATAGGAGATACCGTATATAAACTCCTGATCAATCTTTCAGATAGTACCGATATGATCGTGTCAGTATCAGGAGAGCAAGATGATGAATATGTTGCGGCGGGAGATACCGTCATTGGAGCCTTTGCAGTAGTTACAGAAGTAGGTATTGACACAGTATATGCTGTTAATTTTGCTGATGCGAATAAGAATGAAGTATTGGATGATCAAGAAGCAGAATGTCCTGGAGATACCTTAGCCTGTGTCATCCGAGTGATTGATGCTCCAACGATAGCGCTTCAACCTACTCCCGAATTAGATACAGTATGTGTGGATGAAACGATTTCGTATACGGTTTCTGTAGGAAGCGAATCGGGGGTATGGGAAGGCATCTGGCAGTGCTTCAGTCCAGGAGAAAAAGATTTTGAGGATATCGAAGGGGAGATGGACACGACCTTGTCGGTTACCCTGGATGATTCGATGAAATATGCAGGAGCCCAGTTCCGCTTTATGGCCTGGAATCAGTGTGATACGGTGTATTCTGATACAGTAGAGATCATCTTTAGAAAAGATCCACTCTTTACGAATGTACCTACGGACTTTATCGCATGTAAAGGGGATGAGGTAGAGCTGACAATCAGTGCGACAAACGCAGATACGCTTATTTGTCAGATGTTGCGAGACGGGGTATATGTTACCGACAAATCGTTTAACGCGATCGAGCCGAAAGCCATTGAGAAAGAATTTTTGTTGACGATCGATTCGACGACGCATCTTCGATTCATTGCCGCCAATGAATGTGAACGCGACACCTCAGATCTGACGATCACGGTTCCCGATTCAGTGAAGATTACGCAGCACCCAGCGGATTATGCGACTTGTCAGGGAGATTCAGTAAGTTTTGTGGTGGGAGTTATCGCAGAGAATGGAGGAGAATGGCAATATTGGAATGATACGACCTGGATGGGTACCGAGGAGTCGGATACGATTCTTACCTATCTGGATGTTATGGGAGAGATGGATGGAAGGATGTTCCGTTACTGTGCATATAATGAATGTGATACCGTCTATTCAGATACGGTTACGCTCTCAGTCGATACGGCATGTGATTTGAGCATCACAGATCCCTGTGTATGTTTGGGCAATGAATCTGAACCTGGAGCAGGGGATGGACAGTTTTCGGAGACCTTTGAGGTTACAGGACCTGCGGGATTGAATGTAGTGATAGGTGCAGGATCCTATGGCTTGTACGATGCCAACAGCGATCAGCCTCCTGTCGCGCCTACTGTACTGAATATAGGAGATACCATTCCTGAGACTTCACCGGGTGTATATACTTTAGTGATCCGGGCAGAGAACAATGAGGAATACTCGCTCAAAGTAGCGATCAACGATACCAATACGGTGATCACCGACTTGACAATTACCAAGACCTGTGGCTATGAGACCCCAACGGTAAGCATTTTACCTTCCGATACGCTGGTATGTGTAGGGGATACGGTGATCTTTACCACACAGGTATCGACGGCTGATAGCATCTCTATTCAGACGATGCCCAAAGATGGGGTAGAATTTACTGAGGTGAAAGGGGTCGGCGGACTGGCAGGTGCTGACACTTCAGAGACCTATACCATTAGTTCGCTGATGGCGAGTCAGGATAGTATGAAGGTGCGCGTAGTGGCTTACAACTGTGGGACCGCGATCTCAGATACGGCGATGATCCGCGTATTGAATGTAGATGCCGGTACGTTGATCCCCACTACGATCACGTGTATGGATACTACGCTAGACCTGTTTGCGGTAACAGGAGATGCACCTATCGTACCCGATGGATTTGATACGGTATATGTACTGACTCGTACAGATACCCTGATTATAGAAGGAACGAGTACTACTCCCTTCTTTACGGTGAATGATACCGGAACATATAGAATCCATACCTTGATCGCAGAGGTAACCGATGTGTTGAGCGATGACTATTTGGACCTGAGTGTTGTAGAGTTAGGGGTTACGATCGCGTCGGAAGTATTACAGATTATCTCAGATAACAATATCTGTGCAGATCTGGACGCAGCGGGCGCCTTGTTTGAAGTAGAACGCTGTAATACAATCGGAACGTGTGATGAGGTAACTATTACGTGTGAGTTAGTGGATTGGGATGAGGATGATAATGGAGCTGATCCCTACAATCACGTATTGTATTTCTATGAGTCCTTGATCAACGGTTTCAAGGGGGACGATTCGTTGGCTAACCGCTTTACGCTAGATGGAGGCGGGATGTTGATGATCCGAAATGACACGGCCTTTGTGATGGGTACCGCTTCTAGCAAGCTGGATACCTCGGCGAAGTTGGATATGATGCTGGTATTGACCCATCCTCGCAGTTGGGGGGCGTTCTCCAGTGATGGAGGAACCTGGTTGGCTCAGCTTCCCGAGGCAGCGGCAGTAGCAGATAGTGAGTACTATAACTGGACGTACTGGATCGTAGATACGACCAGTAGAGTAGTGGGACTGGGAAGCTTATCGGGCACATATTTGAATATCACTCATGCTCCCGGGGACTCAACCAAGGCGATGCAGCAGGGTAAGGGAGCGAATGATAAGGATGGAGACATCGGATTGGCAGGCTGGTTCTTCTACGAAGGGGATGTGGTCTACAATGGAGATACGACCTACTTCAACTCCCAGGGAGACATCAACAGCGACTTTGGCAACTGTGATACGATCTGTGATCTGCCTATCGTCGGTCCGATCGTAACGAATTTCTCAGCCAATGCCGTATCGGATGATGCAGTTCAGATCTCCTGGGGAACGTTGACCGAAGGAAACGGTGGATATGTAGTCGTAGAGCGATCAATAGATGGTCAGATCTATGAGCAGGTAGCCGTACTGGAAGGGGAAGATGGAGAGTTCAATCCAGAAAGCCACTTGTTGACTGATGTACAAGATCAGGCCAATGGTACGTACTTCTATCGCTTGAAGGTGGTGAAGCCTGATGGGACATTTGCTTACACGCATGTGGTGCAGGTATCTATGGGCGAATTAGGAAAGCGTACCTATCTGGTATATCCTAATCCCGCACAAGAGGGTACATTCAACATCAGGGTGATCAGTCCTAAGTCTGGTGTACATTATTACGAGGTGTACAACCTGGATGGCAAGCGACTGTTGAGAGACGAGTTGAACGTCTACGGTACGAAAGTAGACATCTCTCGAATTCCAGCAGGAATGTATTTCCTACGGATCTTAGATCCAGATGGGGAAGAGTTTACACAACGCATTGCAGTGGAGCCTTGATAGGCTAGTGAAATATTGTAATAGTATCAAAAAGAGCCATCCCTTTATTTGGGGGTGGCTCTTTCTCTTAATAGTTAAAATATACATAGCAAAGCATGAGATCTGGCGCGATCTAACATATGAGGGCTAATCTGGACGATCAAACCCTTGTCTTAATTCTTCCACTTTTTCCCTGCAGATACATCCTTCCAAATGGTCATTGACCATTCCCATCGCCTGCATGAACGCATAGGCTGTAGTAGGCCCTACGAACGACCAACCCCTTTTTTTCAAATCCTTACTCATGGCCTTGGATTCAGGTGTTTGGCTCATTGTCATCAACGTATCATAATCAAATGAATTGGGACGATCGGCCTCCAATGGCTCATACTGCCAGAAATACGTACTGAGAGTGCCATATTCAGATACCAGTTCACGTGCTTTTCGAGCATTGTTGATTACTGATTCAATCTTTTTCCTATGCCGTACGATTCCTTTATCTTGTAAGAGTCGTTCTACATGCTCTTCTGTAAATTCAGCAATCGCATCGTACTCAAAATTTTCAAACGCTGCTCTAAAGTTGTCTCGCTTGCGCAAAATAGTCAGCCAACTGAGCCCAGATTGAAATCCCTCCAGGCATATTTTTTCGAATAATGTTCGATCATCAGCTGTAGGATGTCCCCACTCATGATCGTGATAGGTGAGATAATCTTCATGCCCCCCATGCCACCAACAGCGTATCGCTCCATCTGGTTCAGAAATCAGACCTTTAGGTAGTTCAATACTCATTGGAAATAGATGTTTTATATGTAAAGATAATGTAGACCACAGACCACGGACGAGAGAATAGACCACGGACCACAGACCACAGACGACGGATGTTTAAAGCCACTATCTAGTGGTTTTATTACAATCAGAATATATCAATTAACAATACAGCCATTTAGTCATACATCCATTTAGTCATACATCCATTTAGCCATACAACCATTTAGCCATACATCCATTTAGTCATACAACCATTTAGCCATACAACCATTTAGCCATACA
>CAZZEC010000121.1:0-11426 GCA_964652565.1 uncultured Bacteroidia bacterium | reverse complement strand
ATTTAGCCATACATCCATTTAGTCATACAACCATTTAGCCATACAACCATTTAGCAATACATCCATTTAACCATTTCACAATCCTTTCCTTCACCCCGTAAACGTCAGCATAATCGCAGCTACAATAGCAGCCACGAGAATTGATACTACAATGTCCCATATATTATAACTGGCGCGATTACTGGCGCGCTGTTCTTCTGTCAATGTTGGAAAGGTAAGTCCGATCAGCTTCTCCTTGACAGGAGCTGCGGTAAGCAAACTCACTCCTACCGTAAGAATTACAGCAAATACGAAGAACCATGCGGCAAAAGTCAGGAAATTCATATTTCCAATGGTATGGAGTACGGACCCTTCTTCAAATTGATTCTTATTCAGTTCCAGCACAATTCTAACAGTGGCGATAATCAAACCCGATACGAGGGCAGCCATGGCCCCTTGTGCATTGATTCGTTTGGAAAAAATACCCAGTAAGAAAATGGCAGTAATCGGGGGGGCGATATAAGCTTGTACGGATTGGAGGTATTCGTATAATACCCCCGAGATCCTTTGCATGATAGGGATCCACGCAATTCCTAGTACCACTACGACAAATGTGGCTACACGACCTACGTTTACCAGTCTTCTCTCAGGCGTATCTGGATAGAGCTTTTTATAGATATCAATGGTAAATAGGGTAGAGCAGGAATTAAAGACAGATGCCAGTGAACTCATAAGCGCTGCAAGAAGCCCTGCAGCCACCAAACCTCTCAAGCCAGCGGGTAATAAGCTACTGAGTAAAGCAGGAAATGCTTGATCAGGAGTATCCCAATCCAATTGCCCTTTTTGCTTCAATGCTAATGCAATGACACCCGGTATTAGGAAGATAAATACGGGAAGTAGCTTTAAAAATCCTCCAAATATAGCCCCTCTTCGACCTTCTTTAATATTTCTGGCTGTGAGTGCTCGTTGAACAATATATTGATCTGTACACCAGTACCAGATCCCTACGATAGATGACGTAAATAATAAGCTGGGCCAGGGAAAATCGGGGTCGGTAGCAGGGCGCCACATATTGAAATATTCGCTCCCTACGGTCGCTCGCAATTCGCCTATTCCTCCCACCGCGTTGAGTCCCATAATCGTAAGCGTTGCTGCACCAAATATCAATACTAGAGTTTGAAGGGTTTCTGTGTATACCACAGCTCTCATACCCCCCATTACTGTGTAAATACCTGTCAACACTACGGTAGCCAATGCTCCTATCCAGAAGTTAATTCCCAATAAGGTAGAGATCACAATTCCCCCTGCATATACGGTAACAGACACTTTGGTGAGTACATATGCCAGCAAAGAGAAAATAGAAAGAAACCAGCGGGCACTAGGGCTATATCTTCGTTCCAGAAACTCTGGCATCGTAAATACGCCACTACGTGCATAAAAGGGTAGAAATACCCATCCCAAAATAAGTACAATCCACGCATGCAATTCGTAAATGAGCAGAGGCATCTTGTCAGAAGCGCCAGTCCCTGCTAATCCTACTACATGCTCGGAGCCTATATTCGACGCAAAAATAGAAGCTCCCACAATAAACCATCCTACATTTCTTCCTGCCAAAAAATAGTCCTCAGTGTTGCGCTGACGCTGCGAAATTACCCACAGCGCTATTCCAAAGAGAATGAGAAAATACAGACCGATGACGATCCAGTCGAGTAGTTCGAATCCTTGCATAGTAGTAAGGGTTAAAAAGCATGATTGGTGGTAGATTCGGAATAAAGATGAATAATAATCAATTTTATAAGATTTTATACAACGAAAGGCAGGGATTTCCTATCTTTTAATAGCTATTGAACCTGATGAACCATTTCTTGTATGAGTGATTGGGTTCAGTAGCAGATCATTTACATAGAGTAAAGACATTCATCATGAAAAAGTACATTACGGAACATCGCCTTTGGGTTTTTGTCGTAATCAGCCTATTGTTTCTCATTCTATCTGTATTGGGGAACCTGAGGGTCATCCATCACAGTCATGCCTATAAGTCCATTAAGGAGGAATACGCACAAACCATGAATTTCAGAGAGCGACTCCTCGACCCCAATGAATGGGTAGACGGCGATAAGGAAAATACCCGACTCGCATTAGCCGGGTCCCTGAATGAGCGTTCCCAACAAGAGAAAAGATCCATGCGAGGATGGACCCTGGGCGTTGTTGCGCTGATGGTCATTTATGCAATTACGGTAATCGTCTGGAGTAGATGGCATCGTCATCGACATATTCTTGTATGGGGCTTGGTATTAATATCGCTATCGGCACTACATGTGGGACTATATGCTCCTATGATGGAAATTGGGGCATATGATCAGGATGTCGATTTAGGAAACATTCCCATTAAAGCTAACGTCATGTCATTGGCGCTAGAAGTAACTATCGAGCAGACATTTGAGGGAGACATGTACTTCTATTATCAGAGCAAGTCCGTGGTAGAGTTAATCCAGACGCTACTTAGTCAACATAACTACGTGGTGGGAATCAGTATTCTCACCTTTAGTATCCTGTTTCCCCTGGCCAAACTCTTATTATTGGTAGGGTTTTTGGTTGCTCCTGCCATACATCGTTGGGCACCTCTTCGCTTCTTTGCCAGTTATTCAGGAAAATGGTCCATGGCTGATGTATTTGTCGTGGCAATATTTTTGGCTTATCTGGCTTTTGAGAATATGCAAGTAGGTATACCTACCACCAGTAATGTAATGGTAGGCTTATACTTCTTTCTGACGTATTGCCTGGTATCAATAACTGCGACTGCAATTTTGAACAGAGAGAATAAAAATATGACTCCTACTGCGCTTGATGAGTAAGTTGTTCAAAGGAAACGGGTTGGCGTTCTACGCCAGGCCCTTCATAGCTTACTTGCAGGGTTTCTCCGAGAAAATCTTCGAAATAGTCAATTCGCAAGGGGTGTCTTCCTTGTTCCAGGGCAATCAATCCCTTTCTGGTGCGTGCACTATGTGAGCCATCGTTATCTACGACCATTTCCTCGCCGATATATAATTTACTCCCATCATCTGAGTGAACGTAAAAGGTATAGATGCCCGTTGCTGGAATATCGATGTAGCCTGTGTATTGAATTCCATAATGATTCAAACGGTCTCCCGCCAGTTGTTCCGGATCAAACTCCATCGTAACTCCCGAACGTACAGGGGTAAGATCTGCATAGTTGGGTAGCGTGAGAAAATTTCCTTCATAATAGCTATATGCCAAACCCGGGATGCTAGCCTGAACAGTAACAGATGCCTTTGGACTCACCTTTTCGTAGGTTTTTTTCCAGACAGCACTCACATTACCTTCCTCATCCACCAATTGTACAGTGAGTGTTGTAGTTTCGTCGATAGTCATAGGAGCTTCGTACATGTCAGAGGAAGCTGTAGGCGTAGACCCGTCCAGGGTATATCTTACTTGTATATGCTCATAGGGGTGTTCGATCTTGAGGGTGAGCGTATCCAGAAAAATGGGCCGCTCCGTAATAGTTAACCCTGCATAAGTAGGTGTCAGTTCCATGGGAAGAATGCCCGTAAGGTGGAAGGAAGGAGCTAATTTTTCTGTTTGATATCCCATTTCCCAGTCGAGTTCCAGTGGATCGATGTTTTCGGGGACATCGGATTGAGAGGCTGAAACGACAAAGCTCAATTGTTGGCTGGATTGGGGAGGAATCTGTGTATCGATCGTGTTGGGAAGAATGTCGAGATGATGGTGATGAAAAAAGCGACCTGTGAGATACATGGGTTTTTCGGAAGAATTGTGTAAATAGACGTATGCAGTTTGGGTGTTCCCGGATTCATTCTGCATGATCAGGGGTTCTATCTGAGTAGCTTGAAACAGGGATCTTGCCCGAGCTGCCGACTCCATATTGGAAACGTTGTGATCTACAATGCCTGAAAGCTGTAGGTTGACCATCTCTGGTCCCTGGTCAGTAAGTGTTACCCAAGTAACGTGGTCATACTGCCCGAACTTAGGTCCTAGCAGACGACTTCCACCACCTGTAGTCCCTAGTATGTAGTAATTTTGTTCATTGCGTACCTGATGTAAGTATCGATGTGTATGACCTGCAAAAACGGTATAGGGACGACCTGCCAGTGCTTCTTCTATCTTGTTGAACTCGTTGAATTCACGATAAGCCCATATAGGATGATGCATGAATAATAAAGTCCACCTTACATCGGGATATTTCTCCAGTGTTTGGGTTACATAGTCTACTTGTCGATCACTGAGTACTACTCCATCCCCGTCATTGGTGTCCAGCGTCAGAAATAGTACATCTTTATAGAGAAAATGATAATACGCACGTCCATACCTCTCCATCCACTGGTTGCGCATCATACTATTGGAGATATCGTGATTGCCGGGTAAGTAGAAGAATCTTGTAGCCAGGGGAGAAAGAATGCTATCAAATTCTGCCCACTGCCTATTTACCTCCATCGAGTCTTTGGAATAGCCCTCAATCAAATCGCCTACGCTCATCACAAACTCCGGGTGGAGTTGGTTGAGCCTTTCTACCGCTTTCCCAAATACCCCTTCACGATGGCCCCCGGTACGATCGCTGACAATGGCAAATTGGAAGTTCATGGGATCTTGCTCAAATCCTTTATTAGTCCAGGGTTTTGGATCGGTACTTACTTCATGTTGGAAGGACTCAGGATCTTGTGCCTGGAGTAAGGTAGAGGTAAATAATAAAAGGATACAGCTAATACGTAGAATATTCATGCGCATAAGTTTAGTTATGCAATGAAAATAGGAGATTTGAGGTCCTTAGGACAAATCTATCCTAAATCTTTACAGAATGTTAATGCTGGGGTCATTGTAGAATTGTGACATTGTGGTTATTGTGTCATTGGGAGAATGGATGAATTGTGAAACCTAACCACTATTTAGTGGCTTGAATCAGCTATCATCCATCGTTCGTGGTCAAACTGTCGTCCGTCATCTGTGGTCTACTGTTCCGCCATCTCATCCAGAATATGCAAGAGTGCCACATGGATCTTATTGCGTTCCAATTGTTGATCTTCTCTGGAAATGATTCCCTTATTCATGTCATCCTCAAGATGGCTCCAGCGGGTTTGTTGGAGAATAATACTGTTCTTAATCTCCTCATTTCCATTAATTTTCGATAGATCTAGCAGTTCACCTACTGCTTTCTCAACCTCTCCATTTCGTATGAGCATCATGATCTCTTCGGGGTCTGCATGATCGTCATTCTCCTGTACATCAAATATCTTCTTTCGCTTTCTCTTGCGATAAATGAAGAAGATGGGGAAGCCCAGTACCAGCAGCGCACCTACAACTGCCAGCGGAGTATTCCAGGATGTACCAGATTTTTGGGTATCTGTATTTACCGCAGGAATAGCTGACAAGGATCTGTTGCTAGTTACTAATACAGTATCACTGTATACAACAACGGTTTGGAAAACAGGCTCATTTGTAGGACCAATCTTACCATCAAGATTCATCGATACCTTGATCTGAAGTGGATGAGTCCCTGTTTTCACGGGTTTGACCGCCCAGTCCCATTTGGCAGTAGAAGTGGTATCTTCTAAGTCGATATATTGTATCTTATGATTGGGGCCTCCAGTGAGGTTTATCTCAAAAAAGCGATCTTCTCCTACTGCGTTGTAATCGATAAGTTCGGCTTTCATATAATAGGAAAGCTTTTCTACTGTAGCAGTAGTGGCATCATCTTGAATCTGTGGATTGAGTTTGGCGATAGCCCTTTGCGTAGATTTTGCCCGCGAGAGCACCAACTCTACGTGAGAGATCTCTCCCATCGTCATCTCTTTGGGAATATGATGAGCCAAAGAGCCCTCTACGTCTTTATGAACGGCACTGCTGTCTGCAAGCTTGTTTTTGTTATCAAGCATTCCATTTTCGGTTCTTCCAGGCCGTTCAGTATCGTCTTCTCTGCCTATACTTTCTCTACCTCCATTGGGTCTTTCTGTCGTACCTGGCCTTTCTGTTCTTTCTGGTGGGCCAGGAGCAGGAGTAGTTGTAGAGGGTTGGGAAGGTCTTGTCTCGGTATGAGAATATTCATCGGGGATTTCGTCTACATCAGCAGATTCCTCTCCACCAGCCATTTCCTTGTCTTCAAGATCTATCGGTGGAGGTTCATATTCTTCGCTGGTTTTTTTGTCCTCTAGTTCCGTCTGCTCATATGTCTTCTTACTGGCACATGCTCCTGATACTAGTAGTATGACCAGTAAGTAGATATGTATCTTTTTTATGTTATCAATCGCCCACATATTCATAATCTAAAAGCGTATCACCTCATAATATACGACAATCTATATCTTATGGCTGACAAAATGATCACGTTTGTTAGTTTTTTTAGGGTATTTGGAAGATTTTAGTAGGTAGACGGTTCTTAAAATAGAAATCCATCCGGAAACATGTACATATTTCCTGGATGGATGCATATCGATTCGTAAAAGATCAGTGTGCTATTTGAAAAAATTAGTAGGAGCAGCCGGAGCTAGTTCTGGACCCCATATCTTGATATTGTCAACTTTTCCCGTATCATCAAAGGACCCGAAACCAATATGTCCGTAGTCAAAATGCGTATCCTCTGTCTCCATGATAGGAGTATTCATGTCATCAAAGAAGACCTTGATAGTACCTGATTCAATGTTGCGTTCTATTCGTACGGTGTGCCAACTGCCCGTTTTTCCCCAATCAGCTCCTTCTGTTGTTTTTTGAGCGATAGCAACTCTGGGTTCATCATTCACCAGGAAGATGTTGTGTGCGTGAGGGTCTGCTACAGATGCGATATGTGTGTAGTAAAAATTAGCGGGATCTTTCATGCAGTAAAAAAGGCACATGTCCCTATGGCCATATTCTCTACCTGTCTGTGCCAGATTTACTTCGAGAATAAAGCTCCCAAAACGATGCGTAGCAATGGCTGCGATGTTGAAGGGAGACCGTACTTTGGGTTCATATTCACTTTTTCCATGGAGCTCCAATACGTGATTATCTCCCTCTTTGCTGAGTTTCCATGCTTTGGCATCCGTCATGGTAAAATCCTTTAGGGGATCTTGTCCTTCAAAGTCTTGTTCGTAGAGTAGTTTGTAGTCCTGAGGGATATCCGCCGATTGAGCAACAGCCTGACTATATCCACACATCATAAAGAGACACCAACTCATAGCAATACGAGTCGCATAATGTTTCATAATGGTTATGATTAGGTTAAATAGATTATTTTACAATGACCTTTGTAGACGCTTCTTCATTGTATGGCAAAGCCTCATCGCCTTCCAGCCCCAGTAGCTCATTAATTTTTCTAAGGTGGTGGTCAACGCCTATTTCCGAACCTGGGATAAATCCCGGCACAGTGATGACTTGCGCCAACACGCCATCTAGTCCCCTGTGAATGACGCCTCGTGGTAGATATACCACATCCCCCACTTCCAAAGGAGTGGTTTGCAGCAGGTTCTGAGCATCTTTCTTCGTGACCTTTTCTGGGTTTGTAATGAGATCTACCCTATTACTCGTGATAATTTTGGCATCATCCATGGCCATCTGTACTAAATAGAATTCGTCAAATCCTCCTTCTTTGGGATGATAGTGGGTAAATGAATTCATGATACGCACACGATGTGCGTTGATGGCATGGTAGAGATAGGTACCTACTTTGCTCCGCCAGGTAAGTAAGATACGTCGATAGGCATTGGTCTCCGTAGCACATCCTCCCGGGGTATCGGTGATATTCATATCCCAATCTGGTCGGACGAATGTAGGAATGTCCTTAGAAGGAGCTTTAGGTGAGGTAAATACCAAAAAGCTCAAAGCACTATCCGCTTCCAGCGCTATTCCCTCTTTGAGCATAATAATATCTCCCACTGATACTTTGGAAGATTCCCCATTGCTAAGTGTAGCTGTTCCACCACCGGTCTGCAGAAAAGCTACGCGATAGGTATTTTCCCCGGGTATGGTAAAGGTCTCAGATAAAAATGCCATATCGAATCCGGGATTGTGCTGCTGAAAGGACTGGCGAATAGCTTCAAATCCCTTGGTGTCGCCTTTACCCATGTGAGCGATCTGCATCTGTGGTAATGACTCATTCATAGGCGAAGTAGATTTGGGTAAGAACGCCCATGAAAGCAGGGCGATAGCAATGAGACTACTGAAGATAAGGTAATGATGTACTTTCATGGAAAATGAAGTGTTTCGATGATGGTTAAATATATTTGTTAATCGAAGTTACTGAATTTATGTTAAATATGCGATGAGAAGGAAGAATTGTACAGTGCAAATACACCCAATTTCATAAATAATTTATTGTTATTAAGTTGTAATATTTATAAATATAATTAATTTAAGCTACTGATTAGCAGCTGTTAATGATTTTTAGTGCATTTGCCTTGAAGAATTGTACAGGGCAAAATGACTAAATGAGTTGTATAAGGTGCGCTATAAAATAGCTGCACCGCCCGGGCGGGCGGTGCAAGGCTGCTAGTGTGAGTGATGGAAGGTAACTAGATAAACGAGCAAATTTTGATTTTATTTTGTAAAAATGTCTTTTGTGGATATCTCGCCTCAAAGTCTTTCGGTAATTCAGATTACCCTTCTTTTCGTCGAAATTCATTTGCGTAAAATATAAAAACTAACTTTATTAGCAGTATGATCTAATAAAATTAGTAAAATTTATCTTTTATGTAATCTTAATATTCAAATCAAATGCAAGTTAAGCGCCTTGTGAGTACACAAGCAATGGAACTGTTCTCGGCCGACATTACGGCCCAGGTGAAGATGCCCCTGCCGGGAAGCTCGGTAGCGGCAGGCTTCCCCTCACCTGCGGATGACTACATCGAACTCAAGCTGGACCTCAACGAGTATCTGATTCGTCATCCCTCTGCTACTTTTTATGTGCGCGTGAGGGGTAATTCTATGGAGGGTGCAGGTATCCACGACGAGGATATCCTCATCGTGGATCGCGCCCAGGAAGTGCAAAGCGGCGATATCGCCGTGTGTGTTATCAATGGAGAATTCACAGTGAAGAAGCTGCTCATCACTTCGGAGGCTGTATCCCTGATTCCGGAGCATCCGGGATACGAACCCATTCAGATCTCAGAGATCGAAGAATTTAGCGTCTGGGGACGTGTTGTCTACGTGATTCACAAAACGTAGCATTTTTTCCACAAGGCTGGCTAGTGTGGGAATGGAAGGAGGATAGGATTTTTTTAATGTGGTATGTTATGTACGCACTGGTAGACTGTAATAACTTTTATGCATCGTGTGAGCGGGTCTTTGACCCCGCACTTACCGGAAGGCCCGTCGTCGTCCTTTCTAACAATGACGGATGTGTAGTGGCCCGTTCACAAGAAGCCAAGACCCTGGGAATACCCATGGGAGCACCCGCTTTTGAGTGGGCAGCGCTATTGGAGAAATATAATGTTGCCATTTGTTCGTCAAATTATGCCCTATACGGGGACATGTCCCAACGGGTCATGCAGACCCTTAAAGATCTGGTCAAGGATGTAGAAGTATATTCTATTGACGAAGCGTTTTTGGATCTTTCGGGCTATCCCATGCAGCATCCTGAGGAAGTAGGGCGAGATATCCGCCGGATCGTCTATCGCTGGACGGGTATTCCCGTATCAGTGGGCATTGCCCCTACCAAAACTCTGGCGAAGATCGCCAATCGCCTTGCTAAGCGCCGTCCTGAGTGGAAGGGGGTAAAATGGCTACACCATCCTGAAGAGATAGAGGCCGCCCTGAAAGAACTGGAAGTAGAGGCCATATGGGGGGTAGGAGGGAGGTACGGACGGATGCTGCGCAAATATGGCATACAGACGGCCTATGACTTTAGTCAGGCACATGAAGACTGGGTCAAACGTCAGATGACGATCGTAGGGCTGCGCACCGTGCGTGAACTCAAGGGAATACCCTCCATTCCCATGGAACTGGACCGTGCACCCAAGAAGCATATCTGCACTTCCCGCTCTTTCGGTCGTACCTTGAGCGAGCTGGAGCCGGTGCGAGAGGCCGTCGCCAACTACGCGGCGCGCTGCGCCGAGAAGCTGCGCAGGCAGCGCAGTTGCGCGAGCGCATTGTCCGTGTTCGTGGAGACCCATCCCTTCCAGGTAGACCAGCCCCAGTATTCCAATTGCAAGGAGTTTCGCCTGTCGGTCCCAACCAATTACACCGGCGAGCTCGTTCACTATGCTGTAGATGGGCTGGAAGAGATCTTCCGCCGTGGCTACCGCTACAAGAAAGCGGGCGTGATTGTCTCGGGCATGGTGCCCGAAGGGCAGGTCCAGGGACAACTCTTTGACGTCCTGGACCGCCACAAGCATCGCGCGGCGATGCACGCCATTGACCGCATCAATCAATTGATGGGCCGCGATGTGGTGCGCTGCGCCGCACAGGGCTTTGGGCGGGACTGGAAGCTCCGCCAGGAGCGGCTGTCGCCCTGCTACACCACCCGGTGGAAGGATTTGCCAGAGATATGGGTATAAGAATTGTTGAATGGTTAAATTGCTACATTGTGGAATGGTGACATTGTGGTTATTGTGTCCTTGGGAGAATGGTGGATCTCCCCCAATTTAGTAGACAGTAAGTTAAGCGCAGGATTGATAAAATTGTTGTCCAAATTCATGAGGTGTCATGTATCCCCAATACAAAAAGTAATTAATGTTGATTGTTAGTTGATTAGGTTATGGGAGGTACAAATGGGGTACATACGCCTGTATTAAATGAGTTGATTCACTTCATCTTTGAGGGGTGGTAGGTCATGATGTATCAATTCCCAAATATTTCCTGGATCAAAGGAATCGTATTGATGAACAAGGGTATTTCTACGATTGATCATTGTATCCCCATTTTGAAGTCGAACACCTTCTTTTTGCAATTTATAGCAGGCCTCACCAATTATAGCTAATTCTCTTTCTGTGGCTCTTTGGACAGTTAGGTTTTCAAGAAAGACATCTTTTGATGGAATCTGAGAAAGGTGAACCTCAAATATATAGGAAATCGCCTGAGAAATATCAAACAGGTACTTCTTGGCTATCTTTTTCATAAATCAGCACTTTGGTTTTCTCTACCTCCTCTTTGAAGTAAGGATTTTTTATCCCCTTATACCAGACCATGTCGATGGGGCGGTCAAGAAGCGCTTGTAGTGTATCATAAAATCCCCAAAAGCAAAAGTAACTTTCTTCTTCAGCGATGTGTTGTTCATCCATTTCATAGAGAAAGTCAACATCCGAATCTGGGGAAAAGCTAGATCCCAAGACTGAGCCGAATGCCCATAAGGATTTCACCTTGTGAGTCTTACAAAGCCTGCGAATTTCTGTCAGGTGTTCCAGAAGGAATTCGGGTATATGTTGTTTTAGCTCTACCATCTATGGGAAAGATACGAAAAAATGAGGGATTGGGATAACTTGGATGGAGGCTTAGATGGGAAAATG
>CAZZEC010000120.1:0-19045 GCA_964652565.1 uncultured Bacteroidia bacterium | reverse complement strand
GAAAGACTTTGATGATGTGTAACATGTTTGTGTAAAGTAGCATTTGTAGACTGTATACAAAAAGTACTAACATTTTAAAAAAAACTCGCCTTTGAATGAACATTTGAAGGCGAGTTTACTTTATATGCACAGAGAAAAATAATGGGAACATATTATGGGATAGATGATGTTTATTTTTAATGATTTGAAATCATATTTTTAGAATGTTCCTTTTGAAGCTACATTTGCACAAATTTTTACTTCATGCCATTAGATCCTTCAATTAAAACAATATTAATCATCGGTAGCGGACCTATTATCATTGGTCAGGCTTGTGAATTTGATTATTCCGGTTCACAGGCTTCTCTCGCATTAAAAGAAGAAGGCATTAGAGTTGTGCTCATCAACTCTAATCCCGCTACAATCATGACAGATCCCGTGACTGCGGATAAGGTGTATTTACTACCTTTGGAACCCCATTCCATTGAACAGATACTTAAAGAAGAAAAAATCGATGCAGTTCTTCCCACTATGGGAGGTCAGACCGCGCTCAATCTATGTATAGATTGCCAAAAAGCGGGGTTATGGGCTCAACACAATGTCCGAATTGTAGGAGCTGATATTGATGCCATTGAGACAGCTGAAAATAGAGAAGCATTCCGTCTGTTGATGAATGAAATGGGGATTCCAGTACCTACATCAGAATTAGCCAATTCTTTTCTTAAGGGTAAGGAAATCGCTCAGAGGATTGGGTTTCCACTTGTTATACGCCCTTCATATACCTTGGGGGGAACAGGAGGGGCTTTTGTCCATGAAGAACAACAGTTTGATATACTATTGACAAGAGGATTACAAGCCAGTCCCGTGCATGAGGTACTCGTTGAGGAGAGTATTTTTGGGTGGAAGGAGTATGAATTAGAAGTAATGCGTGATCGTGCAGGTAACAAGATCGTGATTTGTGCGATCGAGAATGTAGATCCTATGGGAATACATACCGGGGATTCAATTACTGTGGCTCCGGCATTGACGCTATCTGATACTGTATATCAGCAGATGAGGAATATCTCTTTTGAAGTGTTAGATAAATTGGGAGAATTTGCAGGGGGATGTAATGTGCAGTTTGCATTAGATCCTGAGACTGAAAGGATTATTATCATTGAAATTAACCCCAGAGTATCTCGTTCATCGGCACTAGCTTCTAAAGCCACAGGTTATCCGATTGCTAGGATTGCGGCTAAATTGGCAGTAGGATACCGATTGGATGAACTTCCCAACCAGATTACACAAAATACTTCAGCCTTTTTCGAACCTACACTGGATTATGTTATCGTAAAAATTCCTAGATGGAACTTTAAAAAGTTCCATGGAGCAGATCCTCACCTCGGATTACAGATGAAAGCTGTAGGAGAAGTAATGGGTATTGGCAGATCGTTTAATGAAGCGCTACAGAAGGCTTGTCAATCCCTTGAAATAAATCGCAATGGTATGGGAGCAGATGGGAAGGAACTCCAAAACCTGGAGCAGATTATGTATAGTCTGAAACATCCTTCCAGTGAGAGAATATTCCATGTGAAAGATGCCATGCATCTTGGGGTTCCTTTAAATGCGATATATGAGGCCACACGTATCGATACCTGGTTTTTACGTCAGATTGAGTATCTGGTAAATTTAGAAAAAGAAATCTCGCGCTTTCAGGTAGATACTATCCCAGGAGATTTATTATTAGAGGCCAAGAAAAATGGATACGCAGATCGCCAAATTGCACATTTATTAAATTGTCTTGAAAGTCAGGTTTATAAAAGACGCAATGACTTGGAGGTAAAGAGAGTCTATCGACTTGTTGATACTTGTGCCGCAGAATTTGAAGCGCAAACACCTTATTACTACAGTACAGTAGGAGAAGACAATGACTCAAAAGTAACTGACAAAAAGAAAGTAGTAATATTTGGATCTGGACCCAATCGAATTGGTCAGGGAATTGAATTTGACTATTGCTGTGTTCATGGTGTGTTATCTGCAAAAGAAGAAGGCTATGAGACGATCATGATCAATTGCAATCCTGAAACAGTATCTACTGATTTTAATATTGCAGACAAACTATATTTTGAGCCTGTATTTTGGGAACACATATATGACATTATCCAACACGAGCAACCTGAAGGAGTAATTGTCCAGTTGGGAGGCCAAACAGCCCTCAAATTAGCCGAAAAACTCAATCGATATGAAATACCTATCCTGGGCACAAGCTACGATATGTTGGATATGGCGGAAGATAGAGGTAGGTTCTCAGGTCTGTTAAGAGATTTAGACATCCCCTATCCTCGATTTGGGGTAGCAGAGAATGCAGAAGATGCTATTAAGATTGCGCATGAAGTAGGATATCCCGTCTTAGTAAGACCCTCTTACGTACTTGGAGGTCAGGATATGAGAATAGTGATCAACGATGATGAATTGACCCGACATGTCATTAATATCATGAGCCTTGTACCTGGTAACAAGGTACTCATCGACCATTTTCTCGATGGAGGAATAGAAGCTGAAGTGGATGGTATTTGTGATGGAGAAGAATTCCATGTGCTAGGGGTAATGGAGCATATTGAGCCTGCGGGTATACACTCTGGAGATTCTATGGCTGTCCTTCCTCCGTTTGATTTGAGTGATAAACTCATTAACGAAATGGTAGAAATTAGCCGTAAGCTGGCTATTTCGATGAAAATTAAAGGGCTGATCAATATCCAGTTTGCAATCAAAGATGATACAGTGTACGTAATAGAGGCCAATCCAAGGGCATCTCGTACGGTTCCCTTCATAGCAAAAGCTCATCAAATTCCCTATGTCAATTATGCTACTAAACTGATCTTAGGTACGCATAAGATCAAAGACTTTTCATTTAAACCCCAACTCAAGGGATATGCCATCAAAGTACCTGTCTTCTCCTTTAATAAATTTCCCAATGTCGATAAGCAACTTGGACCTGAAATGAAATCAACAGGAGAATCTATCTTTTTTATAAAAGACCTCAAAGACCCGTTCTTTGTCAAGGCCTATAAAGAGCGAAATATGTATTTATCCAGATAGACCAGTTGAGATCTGCTAAATTTTAAAGGGTGTTAGCTTGTCTCATCAAGCACAGATGTTTATTTTAAATGATCTTATGCAAGCTTAAATGATTGCTAATCAATTGGGAATACAGTTATATTCGCTGCCACATTTGTTGAACAAGGATTTTGAAGGAACCCTTGCACAATTGGCTCAAGTTGGCTATAAGGAGTTGGAACTCGCCGGCCCTTTTCCGTTTTCTCCTGATAATATCAAGTCACAATGGGAAGCAAACTTAGGTCAGCGCTTGGGGCTTACTCAGTATGGATATTATGGTCATACAGTGAAGGAAGTAAAGGAAATCTTACAAAATTGTGGCCTGAGCACCCCTTCTGCGCACATCAGTCTGGACACTTTGCGTTCAAATTTGGATAGGGTAATTGAAGACGCTCATATCCTTGGGATTAAATATTTAGTTTGTCCTTTTTTTATATCGGGAAATATTGATAATTACCGCTCTATCGCTGATCTCTTCAATCAAATCGGAGAGAAATGTAAAACAGCGGATTTGCAGTTTGCATACCATAATCATTCGTTTGAATTTGGTCCTATTGATGGGCAGGTACCGATAGAAGTTATCATTGAATCTACCGAAGAAGATCTGGTTAAGATAGAACTTGACCTTTTTTGGACGAAAGTTGCAGGAGTAGATCCGGTGGCTTTTTTTGAAAAATATACAGGGAGATTTAAGTTGTGTCATGTTAAAGATATGATCGAAGAAGTACCTGTTAATAATAGTGCTTCTTTGTTTATGAATCCTGAAGAATTGGGAAAGGTTCTGGGTAAAATAGCAAATGTAGGTAAGGGGATAGTGGATTTCAGTACGATATTGAAAAGTGCGAAACAGGCAGGGGTAGAACATTTTATAGTCGAGAGAGACCCAACACAACCCAACGCACATGAGGAAGAATTAGCGCTTGTCAAGGAAAGTTTTCAATATTTGGATAAGCTCGAGATTTGACATAAGACTATTTGGGTCTGAGGAACGATCAATAGTTGGAGCCTGCACTATATACAGGCTTAAAAAGGATGGCGTTTTGGAGGGGACCCACATTGCACGCTACAGGGTACAGTCAGATGTTCTAATTCTGGCAGAAATATTGTAAGATTAAGTTTTACCTATTGAACGTATTCATGGTACGATCAAGTCCTATGGTTACAAATGATAGAATCCCTTTACATGATTCTTCTATCAATTCGGGTAATTTGTCAGATTCTTCCGGAGTGAAAGTACCCAAGACGAAATCGATTTGCTGCCCTTTGGAGTAGTCGCTACCTATTCCGAACCTCAATCGGGGGTAGCTTTGGGTACCTAGTGTTTGTTGTATGTCCTTCAGCCCGTTATGGCCTCCATCAGAGCCTTTTCTTCTCATACGAAGCCTCCCAAATGGTAGTGATAAATCATCAGTAAGTATCAATAGTCTTTCTAAGGGTATATTGTTTTTATCCATATGATACCGAACAGCTTTTCCACTCAGATTCATGTAGGTGGTGGGCATAGCTAATATGAGTTGACGACTCCTGTATTTGATTTGAGATACGTATGCAAGTCTTTCTTGCTTGGCTGTGACGTTGTGTTTTTCCATCAACTGCTCGATGATCATAAATCCAATATTGTGTCTGGTATCTTTGTATTCATCTCCAATATTTCCCAGCCCCACAATAAGATATTTCATATGTGAATCGGTTTTTTGTTCTGGTGTTGGTTGTATTTGCCCTGGATTTTTCTTGGTGTTGAGAATTCTTTTCAAGTAGTTTCTAATGGATGCAAGCATATGGATTTCCTTGAAATGGGATAATATAATGGTCTTAGTTCAATATCACAGTGCAGATGGACTTATTAACACAAAAAGAGGAAGCCTTCTCAGGTCTTCCTCCTAACATGTCGTTAAACATAATTCCATTATTTCTTGGTCTCTGCTTCCTTACTTCGTAGTGTTCTGGGGATTTCTACACTGGCAATCGCAGCAGTAGGTGGGGTAATAATTTTCATCCCTTCTATATTTGCTTGTCCTACTTTAATAGTTTCTCCCAAGTCTAGTTTAGAGATATTTACTTCAATACTATCAGGTAGTTGAGAAGGAATACCTTTAACTTTCAATTTTCTCAATTTTGTAATCAGCTTCCCACCCTTCACAACTCCTGTAGCAGTGCCAGAAAGTCTGATGGGAAGTGTAACAACAACTTCCTGATCATCAGCAACCTTTAAGAAGTCTATATGCTCAATGGTATCCTTCGTAGGGTGATATTGAACTTCACGTATGATAGCATCAGTAGCGGTGCCATCTTCCATTTGAAGGTTGACAACATAGGTTTCTGCCGTAAACACAACTTTCTTTGTATCCTGATATTCGGAATACATGTGTGAAGCTGATCCATTGTCGTATAACACGCTTGGGATCTTTCCTTCACTGCGTAATTGTTTTGTTCGTTGCCGATTAAGCTCATCGCGCTTAAATACTTTCAACTCCGTCTTTTTCATCTTTTTTAGCTTATACTATCTGATCTAAATATCAACCTTACTTAAGGATTGTCTATGATAAATAAAGTGCTAATTGACTCAAAATTGTGAATTTTCCTAAAAGCCTTCGCAAATATGGGAGCAATGCTAATTACCTTTATTTTACCGCATTCATCCCTTATGGGAATACTGTCAGTAACTACAACCTCCTCCAGACTAGATTGCTGTATCCTGCTATATGCAGAGCCAGAAAAAATGGGATGGGTAGCTACTGCCCGAACTGACAATGCACCTTGCTCTAACAAAGTATCTGCCGCCTTACAGAGTGTTCCTGCTGTATCTACCAGATCATCTACCAACACCACATTACATCCTTCTACATTCCCTATGACAGTCATTGATTCAACCTCATTCGGTCTTATTCGCTCCTTGTCTATGACAGCTAACTGGGATTTTAGATGCTGTGCATAGTTTCTTGCCCGATTAGATCCTCCCATATCAGGGGATGCAATGCAAAGGTTTTCCAGTGCCAACTCCTTCAAATAGGGAACGAATATCGCTGAAGCATCCAAATGGTCCAAAGGTATATCAAAGAAACCTTGAATTTGACCCGCATGGAGATCCAGGGTTACAACTCTATCAGCACCTGCTGTTGTAATCATATTCGCCATAAGTTTGGCTCCCAATGATACCCTGGAGGTGATTTTCCTGTCCTGGCGGGCATATCCATAATAAGGAATCACCGCTATTACCTGTTTCGCAGAGGCACGTCTGGCAGCATCTATCATGAGAAGAAACTCTATGATATTCTCTGCCGGAGAAAATGTAGATTGTACAATAAAGACTTCACAACCACGAACCGATTCTTTATAGTGCACTTGGATCTCACCATCACTAAACATTGAACGCTCAACTTCACCCAAAGGAGATCCGAAAAAATCCGCTATTTTCTCTGCGAGATACTTGGAGCTTTTGCCCGAAAATATTTTGACCTGTGATAGCGACATAAAAAAGTTGACCCGGGAGGATTCGAACCCCCACAAACGGAACCAAAATCCGCTGTACTACCATTATACTACGGGTCAATGTCTTACTTTCCCTTTTGGGAGGTGCAAATTTACTGAATTTTTTTGGAAGGAATCAAGGTCTAAATAGAAACTTTATCTTTTATTATATCGCTTGTACGACCGATCGCAGTATTGGTTATATATTTGACAATATATAAGGAATTTTATAGAACCTAACTCCTGTTAGCTCACTATTTAATTATCTTTTATTATCATGGATATAGATATGGTTTGAAGATCCTACAAACTGTCGTTACTTCACTGTTTATTTTGATCCAAATTTCTCATCTTAGGAAGCACAGATAAGATTTATATTATAAGTATATGAAATATTTACCCCTCCCAGCTACTTTTTTTATCAGTAATCGAGAGCGATTTATGGCTCAAATGAAACCGAATACACTGGCTATCTTTCATTCCAATGATCTGGTCGCCGACAATTCGGACAGTCATTACAAATTTACCCAAAATAGCAATATGTACTATTTGTCGGGATTGGATCAGGAAGAAATCATCTTAGTATTATTTTCCGACCCGCCTACTGAAAAGTGGAAAGAGGTGTTATTTATTAAAGAGACCAATGAGCATATACAAATTTGGGAAGGGTGGAAATATTCAAAAAAAGAGGCAAGCGATGCATCTGGAATTGATCAGGTGTTTTTCTATGATCAATTTGAAGAAATCATGTTGCGGATGATTTCTCATGTAGATGGGATATACCTGGATATCAATGAACATGAGCGTAATGTACTCCCTACACGTACTGCTGCTCATAGAATAGCCGAATGGGTAACAGGTCGGTTTCCTGCGCATCAGCTTCTAAGAGCTAATCCTATATTAGCCGCATTGAGAGCTTTGAAAGCAGACGAAGAGATCAAGCAGATGAAGGAAGCAATAGCTATCACAGATAAAGCTTTCAGAAGAGTCCTGGGATATGTAAAGCCTGGAGTTTACGAATTTGAAATTGAAGCTGAAGTTACTCACGAATTTATTCGTAATCGTGCGTCAGGACATGCCTATGAGCCCATCATAGCTAGCGGTAAAAATGCCTGTGTCTTACATTATACTGACAATGATAATATTTGTAATGCAGGTGATCTGATACTTATGGATTTTGGAGCAGAATATGGAAACTATTCATCAGATCTGACCCGGACCATACCCGTTGATGGAAGATTTACTCAAAGACAAAAAGACATATATCGCGCTGTACATTCAGTAATGAGGTATGCAACTACACTGCTCGTACCCGGTACTTTGTTAGAGGATTATCAGAAACAAGTGGGGGAATACATGCAGGAACAATTGCTTTTGCTCGGGTTAATATCACAGCGCGACATTGACAAGCAAGAGAATAACTCTCCTGCCTATAAAAAATATTTTATGCATGGCACCTCCCATTTTTTGGGACTTGATACGCATGATGTAGGAAACAGATACAAGCCATTGCAAGCCGGTATGGTGTTTACCTGTGAGCCGGGAATCTATATACCAGATGAGGGGATAGGAGTCAGACTGGAAAACGATATTCTCGTTACTGAAAATGGACCTGTAGATCTCATGGAACATATTCCGCTTGAAATTGAAGAAATTGAAGAGCTGATGAGTTGAGGAAAGTTATTATTCACCCATTCCTCGCCATCAACACGGTACACGTGGTTGCGTATTCTGCCCTATGGGCACATATATATAATTCAATCCCTTCCTATTGCAGCAGATTAATGCCTCTTTTCGTATATATAAAAGACATCACATACAAATAATAGATATATGAAAAGAATTATTTTGATCGGAATAGCCATATTTTCCATTGCTTTGATAAGTTGTGAGGAGTTTTTGGGAAGCGGTATCGTTTCCAAAAATCCTGAAGGAGGAGTAATACGAACTCCAGATTGGAATCAGATAAATCAAGAGTTTGGGTTATCAGCTTTTAATAAATTGATCGCTGGGAACCCAGATTCCAATGTTGTGATTTCTCCATTGAGTATTGAGTTTGCACTGAGTATGACGAGTAATGGGGCAGCAAATACTACCCTGGAAGAAATGATGCAAGCCCTTAAGCAAGATCGGCTCACACGTAGTCAGGTAAACACGCATTTTCTCAATTTGATGAATGATTACAACAGTCGAAATGAAGTAGCGCTGAATATTGCCAATTCTATTTGGATGAGAGAACAGTTCCCTTTTAACCCTTCTTTTTTAGAGACCAATCAGACATTCTATCATGCTAGTACAAGGTCGCTGGATTTTGATTCTCCATCGGCAAAAGATACGATAAATCAATGGGTGGATGATCGTACACAAGGTCGTATTCCTACAATTATAGATAGGATCTCTCCCAATGCAGTTATGTTTTTAATCAATGCGATTTACTTTAAAGGGGATTGGCTTTCTCAATTTGATTCTATTTCAAATAGTAAGGGACCTTTTTATTTTTCGGATGGCCATACAGAAGAGAGAGAGTATATGTTTCAAATGGAGCCATTTAAATTTATAAAAGAGGAAGAATTTATTGCTGTTTCACTACCATTCAAAGATTCTACGATGGGAATGAGCTTTTTCTTACCGGCAGAATCTGTGAATATCAATTTGTTTGTCGAAAATATCACGTTGGAGAAATGGGAAGACTGGAATGCACAGTTAGATTACAATAATACTGACAACCGGACATCCCCACCTTATACAGAAGTATTATTGCATCTTCCTAAATTTGAAGTAGAATATGAAGAAGAATTAAAGCCACTTCTAATAGATATGGGTATGGAGAAGGCTTTTTTGGAAAATGCAGCCGACTTTTCTAATATGACAGATGCTCCTGTATTCCTTTCGAATGTTAAGCACAAAACATTTTTGCAAATTGACGAAGCAGGTGCAGAAGCCGCGGCAGTTACTTCAGTAGGAGTAGAAGTTACAAGTTTACCTCCAATTGTAGAAGCTAAGTTTAATAGACCTTTTGTAGTCATTCTTCACGATTATGTAAGAGGGAATATTCTATTTATTGGAAAGATCGAAGATCCTGTGCAACCATAACAACTAAGACGAAAGTATTATTCTTTTAACGTATAGGGTACAAATACAAAGCGTGCATCTTCTTCGTGAGAAATCACGAAAATGCACGCAATTTCTCTGGGATTAGAATAAATGCGCTGAAATTGGGCTATGTTATCCGGGAGAATGAGTTCCTTTTTAGTAAACTCTTCAATAAACGACGCATAATAAAACCAGTTGAGCTGTATTGTATCACGATCAAATACAGGCTTACCTATATCGACTATTTCTTGAGAGGCTACAAATATGGGAAATTCAGAAATGCCTTCATCTAGTACCTTGTGAGAAATTTCCATCAGACTTTCTCCTATCTGAAAGATGTCGTTTTGCAAGGATTCTAAAATGGGATCTTGAGTCTGATCCATGGATGTATCAGTATTAGATAGGTCTTCGGGTTTGTTACTGAAGACTTTTGAGCCAAATTTCTTTATCATGATAAATTACGATCTGATGTATATTTCCCAAAAAATTATAAAACAACTTTGTTAAAATACAGAAAAATTTAATATCAAACGCTGTTCATACATGAATAGTTGTTTCATTAGCATTATCCGCTATCATTTTTAGGTATTCTGTACAATTATTTTCCTCCGCCAAAACCACCACCTCTTATACCTCTGATAAGATAATAACTTCTAAAGGTTCTTCCTAGACATTCCCCTCTGGGATTTTGATAATAACCAGGACAATTTTGCTCTATCTCAGCTCTTGTTTTTCTACTATCCAAACCTCTAACCCCCCATCCTCGTACCGAAGCTGCTACGATAGATACACAAAATCCTCCAAATAATAAGAACAATAAAATCCGCGTAAAAGGCTTCATTAATTAGTAAGTATTTTTCTTAACATAGGCGAAAATCACAACAAATAACAATAAAATACTTCCCATGACAAAATATCTTCCAACCCATATCCCTCCATTAAGTGTCACGCTTACTTCTCCCATGTTGATGAATTCTTGATTGGTGAATATCTGAAGGTAATAGGTACCTCTTTCCTTTAGTTTGAAAACGGTGGACCTTTTCATATCTTTTTCTGTCCATGAACCGTCGCTATCTACACCGGAATAATAATAAAATTCTCCATCAATTTTGTTGATGGCAAGTGAATCATCATCAAGGATATAGGCAAATAGATATATTTCAGAATTATTGGGAATATCACTCGCTCTCATAATCAATTTATACAACCCTTCTTTTTCCACTTCTATAGGTTGAGAAATGATCGATTGATCTTCGCTGAGATTTAGTTCAAAAACCTCTTGGTATACCGGATATCCTGAGTTGATCCAGGAATAAAACATGAATATGAGTAGAATAAGTAAAGCCAGGCGAGCGATCTGAAAAAATGATCTCCAATAGGCTTGGCGATCTTTAATTTCAGCAATTGCTTCATTCCCCGCAAATGCTTCCACTAAGCGTCGCTTGGAGATGGGAACTTCCTTGAAAAACTCAATCTCTTTAATTTGATTATTGTCCTCGTGTAATCGCCATTCTGATAGATAGTTTATTCCTCTATCTTTAAACATGGTGAACTCAATTTGATCTCCAGACTTGATTTCATAATTGGATTCTCCTTCAAAGAAGATGACCTCTGCCATCCCATATTCCTGAACTCTTCGTTGTCGTTGTTCCTCGTAAAATCTCATGCGTAGATTATTGGGTCTCAAAATGGGAAACTGTGGTATAATTTCCTCTACTACCCAAAACCCGGTGCGATCTTCAACTAAATAGAAGTATGTATAGTTTTCAGAGAGCAACAGCCATTCATCATATACCCATATCTCATCAGAGTAACCTGAATCACCCTCCTCTTGCCAATATTCCTTATATTTCATTCTCCAGCGAGTCCTGGAGATAACCTGATACTTGCTATCTCCTAATATTCCTTTTTGACCCAGTTCTATGAAAGAGAAGGGAGGATGTCTTTTGGGTTCCCCCAGCTTTCTGAGAATTTGATGAGCTTCACTTTGCGCATCCAACACTGAGCCACAATACTGACAGGCAATTTCCTTAGCCCTGGGATGGAGTAATGCCAGGGCATTACCACAACTCGGACAATCAAATTGCCTGGGTGAGTGTTTTTGAGCGGTGGAATTGACAGTTGCGTCCATAAAATAACAATTGCTTACTAAATGCTTACTGTCCGAAATCAGGATTTCTGTAACAGTTTGAGGAATGTTTCAGCCTCTATAGGAATACCTACAAAAAAAGGAGAATTATCCGGTAATAGTTCCAGACTGATAGGTTTACCTTTCCAAATACCATCAATAAAGTCTGCGGGTTCTCCAGGAGTTATCCTAAATGGAAGTTCTCCTTCTCCTCCATCTATGGAAGCCTTACTTTTGGAAGTAATAAAAACAGGCTCCCATTCACCCAAAAAATCTGTTGTGCTTCCCACTTTGACACTATCCCAATCTATTGTCTTACTGAACTCTTTTTGTTGCGAGAACAACACAAAACTTCCATCGTCTTCTTGAATCCACCTTTCACTTCCATCATCGAGATTTTGTGCAAACCATTCATCCCAAAACCCATCCTCATAATTCATTCTAAGCCTTCCCAGCACTAATAGGGATTCTGAATTCCATGAAAGTTGCTGCCCAATCTGTAGTATTGATCCATAATCGAGCAACAGATGCTTTTCTCCGGCAGCCTCTAAACTTTCAGCCATCAAATGACTAGTTTGACCACAATGCGTACAAACAAGTGTTTTTGTACCCGGATGGTTTCTAGGGATAGGTGCTCCGCAAGAAGGACATTCAAACGTACGAGTAAACATATACCTAAACTACACAATTAATAATAAAAATAGGGATTAGACTAAAAATATCAGTGCTAACGCACCAAATTTCACACATAATTCATTATGAATCTGTTATGTTTAAAATATTTATATATTGGATCATCGTAAGCTTCTGATTGCTAATTGTTAATAATTTTAGTGCATTGGCAGACTTTTATGATCCCCCTACACTACAGAAGATCGAGCATCTTTTCATAAAAAGATTTATGATAGAGTGTTACCACTGCATAAGCAATCATACCTTTTTGATCACCTACATCATCCATTTGCTCGTTTGTAGTAGCTTTTATCGATATATCTTCTTGAGAAATATCGAGTAACCCAGCGATCTGCTGCTGCATAGAAGGTATATGTGGATTAATTTTAGGTTTTTCTGCTACTATTGTACAATCTATGTTTCCAATTATGTAGGAATGCTTTTTGACAATATCGAAGGTTTCTGTTAAAAAAAGTTTACTGTCCGCATCTTTATACTGAGGATCAGTATTGGGGAAATGATATCCAATATCTCGAAGGTTCAATGCACCCAGCATTGCATCGCAGATAGCATGCAGCAACACATCAGCATCAGAATGCCCCTTTAATCCCATTTCAAAGGGAATTTCTATTCCACCTAATATGAGTTTTCGACCAGATTCTAGGCGATGGGTATCATAACCAAAACCAGTTCTAATGGGTTTCATATAAAATAATGTTGAGTTATTCGCAATGGTTTATTTTATTTTCTATCATTCATTAGTTATTTTACTGCCATTCATGTGAATTTAATAACAATTCAATGATTTCATATCTTATCGAAAAGATGTGAATTGTAGATTTGAAGCTATTCATAACTACTAGCTAAATGTAATTTATGAGTCATTCAAAACAACCGCTAGTATCAATAGGCATTCCAACTTATAACCGAGCCCATACACTGGGAAAGGCAGTTACATCTATTTTGAATCAAAATTATGATAATATAGAAATTATTATCTCTGATAATGCATCCACAGATAATACCGAAGAATTATGTCATGAGATGATGAATGCAGAATCGAGGATCAAGTACATCCGTCATGCCGAAAATCAAGGTCCTTATCCCAATTTTGAAGCATGTAGAGACGCAGCTCATGGAAAGTATTTTATGTGGGTAGCCTCGGATGACGAAATGGCACCTGAGGTATTGCACGCGTATGTAAATTTTATGGAGAATAATCCTGATTATGTGACAGTAATAGGGAAGATCAACTATTGGCGGAATGGAATCATAGAGTATTGTGAAGAAGGACTCAGTTTGGAACACTACGATCCTTCTCGAAGAGTATTTCAGTATTATTCAAAAGTAGTACAGGGTGCACTTTGGTATGGGTTGCACAGAAATTCACGCATCAGACGTACACCTGTAAAGACAAATCTCGCTGGAGATTGGCATTTTGTTGCGGCAAACGCCTTTAAAGGAAAGATTAAAAACCTTGACGTCGTGGGATACAATAAGGATTACGAAGGAGGTGCTTCGGGTGGGTCTGGACATGGTCGAATCGTTAGAATCTTAAAACTCAAGAAATTCTGGGCTTACTTTCCTTTTGTAAGAATAACCCTCGAAACATTTTCAGTCATTTATAAAGATTTTCACGTATACAAAAGGCTGAGCTTTTCAAAACGCTTCACCTTAGCGCTGACTTGTGCACTCGCTGTATTCTTTCATTACTATATCTTTACTTACCCTAAAATTATTGGAGCGAAATTACTTAGGTCAATGAAAATTCCAACACCTTCTGAAATTCGTTCGAGAAAGCGTCTCCAAAATAAAGAGGCAGTCTAAACTGTTTATCCACTTTTAAACTCTTTTTATCCACAAGACTGTTGATAACGAGAAACTTTTTCCCTCTAAATAGCCTAAAATGGAAGGATGGAGTTTACTAAATTGTGGAAAAGTGTGTTTAAATTCATAGACACATCTATAATGTATTGTAAATCAGAATATTGGGTGGTCTGAGGGATGAAATTCATCTCTCACGTACTAATTGTATATTTACTGTCCTTTGATTGATCGTTATATAAGTAGCATAGAGGAACCATGATGAACGATTTCGGCAATACTCCCAGGAAAAATCAGAGTGATATATCTGATGTTAAAAATATAAGACCCCTTAATCCTACCCAATTAGCTAAAGGTAAACTGCCCCCTCAGGCATTAGACATGGAGGAAGCAGTCCTTGGTGCATTATTACTTGAAAAAGATGCACTTCATAGAGTTATTGATATCCTTAAACCTCATATGTTTTACAAGGATGCCAATAAATTTATCTATGAGACGATTATTGAATTATTTCAGAATTCAGAACCTATTGACATCCTTACCGTTAAAAATGCGCTTCGAAAAAGCGATTTGTTGAAGAAAACAGGAGGCGCATTCTATCTAACAGAACTTACTTCCCGGGTGGCTTCAGCTGCTAATATAGAGTATCACGCACGTGTGGTCGCTGAAAAATTTATTCTTCGACAACTCATAACTATCTCTGATGAAGTGATTCACAATGCATATGATGAAACGACTGATGTCTTTGATCTGTTGGATAACACAGAGCAGAAACTCTTCGAAATTTCGGAGACCAACCTACGTAGGAATTATGCTTCTATGCCTGAATTGGTATTAAAGACCCTAGAAAGGTTGGAAGAAATGAGAGGAAAGGATAGTAGCGTGACAGGGATTCCTTCGGGGTTTATCGAACTGGATAAAATGACTGCAGGCTGGCAAAAAACAGACCTGGTGATTATTGCAGCGCGTCCAGCAATGGGAAAAACGGCCCTTACACTCACGCTTGCACGGCATGCAGCCATGAGATTTAGTGAACCTGTTGCATTTTTTTCTTTGGAGATGGCTGCTGTACAGCTTACACAACGTATGATATGTTCTGAAGCCGAATTAGATGCTCAAAAAGTTCGAACAGGGCGCCTGGAAGAGTATGAATGGAAACAGTTGCTCCATAGAATTGGTAACCTCAATAAGGCGACGATATTTATTGATGATACCCCAGCGCTTTCAGTGTTTGATCTCCGGGCAAAGTGTAGGAGGTTAAAAGCTGAGAAGAATATTGGTATGGTAATCATCGATTATCTTCAGTTGATGTCGGGTAATGCCTCTAAGAATGCCAATCGTGAACAGGAAATAGCAGGTATATCCCGAGCATTGAAAGAACTGGCAAAGGAATTGGATGTATGTGTTATTGCGCTTTCTCAGCTTAGTCGAGCTGTGGAGAGTCGGGGAGGGGATAGAAGACCTGTATTGAGTGATTTGCGTGAAAGTGGATCTATCGAGCAGGATGCAGATATGGTTATGTTCCTGTATCGTCCTGAGTACTATGGATTCGAAACCGATGATGAAGGAAATTCTACCCTGGGTCTGGCAGAACTGATCATTGCCAAACAAAGAAATGGTCCTACGGGTACGGTAAAACTTCAGTTTATCGGGCAATATGGTAAATTTGGAGATTGGAATTATATGGAGAATCCTGATATTGAAAACGTATATAGAGATTATAACCCTTCTGGTGCTCAGACAATCAAACGAGAATCAAAAATGAACAACGACCTTACGCAGGATTCAGGTCCTTCAGGATCTACTACTCCACCAAATGAATCAGATGTCCCTTTTTAAGCTACTTTATCGTCAAAAGCATAACAATATAAAGTAGATAATTTGTATTGCTAAGATGAGGTGCATTTGAGATAATCTTCTCCCTTTTTTAATTTGTGTAATAAATCGTAGTTTACCCGTTAATTTATTAATGGAGTAGATACCTAAGCAGGAGGACTCAATAAGTGCGGAATTAATTGTGCACGTATTGAGAAGTATGTAAATCGACATATTTAAATAATAGTTTTATTCTAAGAAAATGTACTTCATTAAGCATAAGTGACAATATTGAAAAGTATAAATTATACCTAAAAATGTCATACTACTTATGTAGTTTGACCTAATTATATACATTCTTCAATTTCCTCCCTGCAGGGCTGTTTTTGTAGATGGAGAGCGGTGAAAAAAGAAGAAGACAATAAATATGTGTTGTCTTAAATACAATTGTCAATTATTATGAGCAAAAATGATCAACAGCATAAATTAAAAGTAGGGATTACCATAGGTGATGTAGGAGGAATAGGTCCAGAATTGGTGCTGAAGGCGTTTCAGGATAACCGTCTAAAAGACTTATGTATTCCCGTATTATATGGATCATCAAAAGTATTGAATATATACAGGAAAATACTGCAACTTTCAAAGTTCAATTATCACGTTGTACCTAAACCTAGTGCTGCTCAATATAAGCGCTTCAATATTGTAGAGTGTATTCCGGACGTAGATCGGGTAGATATTGGACAGGCATCAGAATTTGGTGGAGAAGCCGCTTTTCGATCGTTGAAACGAGCAGTAGAGGATGCTCTTCATAAAGAACTAGATGCCATTGTTACGCTTCCCGTTGACAAGGCCTCGCTACAAAAACAGGATGATTCTTTCCGTGGTCATACAGAACTACTGACGAAGTCATTTGGAGCAGATGAAAGCCTGATGATGATGGTATCAGATCAGCTTCGTGTAGGTCTGGTGACCAATCACGTTTCGATCCAAAATGTCGCTCGGAATATTTCTATCAATAGCATCGTCAGAAAGGCTGAACTCATGCATGAATCCTTAAAACAGGATTTTAATATTCAACGGCCCCTTATTGCTGTCCTGGGCCTAAATCCTCATGCTGGGGATCATGATCTATTGGGAAAGGAAGAATCGGATATTATCATACCGGCCATTAAGGAATTACAGGAAAAAGGAATACTTGCTCAAGGGCCTTATCCTGCCGATGGATTTTTTGGTGCATTGAGTTTCAAAAAGTTCGATGGAGTACTAGCTATGTATCACGATCAAGGGTTGATCCCCTTTAAATTGCTCGCAGGATATTCAGGGGTAAATTTTACTGCGGGTATTCCGTTCATACGTACTTCTCCTGATCATGGCGTGGCTTTTGATATTGCGGGAAAAAATGTAGCAGATCCTGAGAGTCTAAGGCAATCCATCTATGTAGCTATAGATGTATATAGAAACAGGGTATCCAATCAATTATTACAGGAGAATGCCTTGAAGTCTATACAGACACATAAAGTTATCACCAAAGACGAAGATGAAGAGCCATTACCAGAACTTGATGAAGATTCAGACGTTATATAATTGATCTCATACATTTACCATAATCATATGCAACAGTATACATGGATCTATACCTTAGCAGAACCTGTAGATAAGGCTAAGCGTCAGGATTTGGAAAAAGCTTTTGAAATGTTTTTAAACAAATGGCAATCGCATGGTCGATCCGTCGCAGGAAGAATTTGGATTCCATACAACCGATTCGTTTTCATTCAGGCTAATTCAGGAGAGGATCGTCCTTCAGGATGTTCTATAGACAGCCTCAAGCATTCTGTCGCTGATATTCTCAAACATTATCATCTACCTTGGCTGGAAGCTGCATACATTTCTTACAAAGATGAAGGAGGCAATATTCATTCTATCCATTTCAACGAGATAGAAGAATTGATAGAGCAAGGTAAGATCCATTCAGATACTATTGTATTCGATCACTCATTGAGCAACAGTGATGATCTGGATAGATGGGAAGTACCCCTGTCTCAGACCTGGATGAAAAGATACTTACCTAGTAAGTTGGCGGAGTAATTTAGTCATAAACAGAATTAAAGAGACATTATCAATGGATCTCAATTCAAGGAAAAATAGTACGTACCTCGTAATCGGAATTGGCGTTTTCTTTGTACTAATCATTCTATGGCAGTATTATTCTTTAAAAAATCCCTCTACGTACTTGTTGAAAATGGAAGCAGCCCGGTCTCAAAAAGACCTCTTTTTTACGAATAGTCCTGACTCTCCTGTACCCAACGATCAACGAAGTGAATTTGACGGATTAGCCTACTTTCCACCAGATGAGTCCTATGTATGCGAGGCTGTACTCATCCCTGCCACCAGGAAGGATACCCTCAAGCTTATGACGACTAATGGTACGGTTCAACAGGTCACAATTGCTGGTAAACTTCAGTTTATTCTTCAGGATACGGAACAATCTTTGACCGCGTACGAATATCTCGATCCAGGACAAAATACCTATTTTGTACCCTTCCGGGATTTGACCACCAATGTGTCAACCTACGGTGGAGGAAGATATCTGGATATACCCATACAGGACAATTTGGTCGTTGATTTTAATACAGCTTACAATCCATTTTGTGTATATAATATAGAATACGTTTGCCCCCTACCTCCCCCTGAAAATGATATCCAATTAGAAGTTCTGGCAGGGGAGAAGATGTATGGAAAATAGGGGGGAATTGTTGAATTGTTATGCTGTTGAATGGCTATATTGTTGAATTGTAGGTATTGCGATATGGTTGTATTGCTGGTGAAAACCTCTTTCTAGGGGTTATATTTTTCCGTCGTCCGTGGTCCGTCGTCCGTGGTCCGTCGTCATTAGTCAATCGTCAATTATAAATAGTAAGTAGTGAATAATAAATAATAAATAAAAAATATAAAATAAAAAGTAAAAAATAT
>CAZZEC010000119.1:14517-19051 GCA_964652565.1 uncultured Bacteroidia bacterium | reverse complement strand
CTGTACAGTTACGAGGGACATGAGGTATAGTTCCATCAAAAAATAGTGAGTCTCCTGTATGCATATTAAACACCTTATCTCCTAACTCATACTCAACTTCCCCCTGAACGATAAAGATATACTCCAATCCAGCAGTTGAAACCCTGTCCCTTTTTGCATTTGGTGCTAGTGTCAATAATACAACATCTACAGAAGATTTTTCAATGATATGATTGTGAATAAATTCATACTGAAACCCCTCAGACTCTTCTTCTTTGTCAAAGGGTTGATATTCCTCCCTCTTTTGGAAAATGTATCCAGGAAAATTGCCATTGTGGCCAAAGTCACTAAAAAATTGATTTAGATCAACTTGTAATGTACTCAATATGTTGATTAAAGAAGATAACGTAGGGATGACACGACCATTTTCTATTTTGGAAAGCATGGGGGTACTGACACCAGATTTTTCAGCTATGTCATTCAGCTTTAGACCGCTGGTCTTTCTTAATTGCCTGATTTTTGCCCCAATCTGAACGACTAGATAATCAGATTCACTCATATCACTCAGTTTTAATCCAGCAAATATATATTATTTATCTAGAAATAGAAGTCATCCTCCTACCAATACTTGATTATTTCACTACATCATACGTTAGACTAAAGCAAAAATAAGAATATAATTTTCCTTAAAAGAAAATTAACTGTAGGGTATATAGGATTCACTATTTCTTCACATGAAATTAAATTTCTCTTAACGAAAATATAACTCTTATTTAATGACTATAATACTGTGTTCAACTCCTAAATATACTAATATTGCTGAAAAAGGAAATGAGGAAACTATCTCAAATTTTCCTGTAAAGAAAAATGTTCTTTTTATCAATTTCCATCATTAAATTTCAGATACTACAATTTATGAATCAACAACTACACGTCACGAGATACATAATACTGTTCTTATCAGTATTACTCTGTGGTTCTCAGTGTTTGGTATCATCGTTATCAGCTGAGCCATTGCCGTATCACGGAGATCGAGACTCCAATCCATCGTCGCATGATAATGACTTTGAACGTTCCATAGTCGGAACGGTAACTGATGAAGAAACAGGAGATCCGTTAATAGGGGTAAATATCCTTGTGAAAGGTACTGCAACTGGAGCACTATCAGATGATGAAGGGAAATTCTCTTTAGAAGTACCCGATGAAGCTGAGATACTTATTTTCTCATACATTGGATACGCCACAAAAGAAGTGAGTATTTCAGAGATAACTACAGTGAACGTAGCATTGACGCCTGAAATAACTTCTCTGGGAGAAGTAGTCGTCGTAGGATATGGTACAAAAAAGAAGTCCAATCTCACCGGTGCCGTAGACGATATAAATATCGACGAAGAGATTGGCCAGCGCCCTGTCGCCAATATCCAACAAATGCTACAGGGTGCAGTGCCCAACCTCAACTTGTCCTACACGGGCAACGGAGGTGAGCCAGGTGCCACCAACAACCTGAATATTAGAGGAATAGGTACCATCACAGGCGACGGAGGCAGTCCTTATATCTTATTAGACGGACTCCCGATTACCACTGCCCAACTTAACAGTATCAATCCCAATGATATAGAAAGTATATCAGTATTGAAAGATGCAGCATCTGCTGCAATATATGGTTCACGGGGAGCGTATGGAGTAATCTTAATCACGACCAAGAAAGGAACCGCTGGAGAAAAGGTACAAGTAGATTTCTCTTCTACGATAGCCTTTGCAAGCCCTACAGTACTACCCTCGCTAGCAAATAGCCTTGATTTTGTGAATGCATATAACCAGGCGGTGATTAATAGTGGTGCCCAACCTATGTTTACGGAACAAGAAATCCAGGATGTTATTGATTTTCAAAATGGATTAAAGAATTCAGAAACAGAACCCAATGAAACAGGTACAAACTGGCGCTATTGGACAGATGGATATGCAAATTACGACTGGTTTGAAGAAATGTATAAAGATTGGGCGCCTCGTCAACAGCACCGTATCAGTGTAAATGGAGGATCAGGTAACACTACCTTTTATCTTTCTGGAAACTACTTCGAACAGGTAGGAAACTTGAGATATGGCAATGATCAGTACGACCGATTAAATTTCGTTGCCAATGTAAAAAATCAGGCAACTGATTGGTTGAGTTTTGATGTATCTGCCAAATATGCCCGAGAAGATCAGGTGATGCCCACAGGGGGATTTGGCGGCTATGACAAAAGTATCATGTATCATCAGATATCACGCTTATGGCCCGTAGTTCCCAAGTATGGACCCAATGGAAATATCGTTAATTCAGATATTCTTCGTATCCAACGTTCAGGAGACTCTCGTGAATTTATCAATAATACCATACTCCAAATAGGAACAGATATCGAACCCATCAAAGGTTGGGTTACTAGAGTTTCTTATAACTGGAACCTTACCAACTCAAATTACGAAAGAGTACGATTGACTAATCTTGTCGAGCTACCAGATGGTACAACGAATAATGTGGGATATAATCCCGATCAGATCTATCGTTCATTTGACGAACGCACCAATCAACTGCTCTACATAACCTCATCGTATGATGTAACAGTCGGCAACCATACATTGGGTGGATTGGTAGGATACGAACAACGTCTTCAAAAATCTACTTTCCTGGGAGGGAGTCGTTCTGAACTTATTACTTCAAATATACCTACAGTTAGTACCTCAGTAGGCGAAGAACGCACATTTGACGCACTGAGCCAGTTTTCCACTCAGGGAGTATTTGGACGACTGAATTACAGTTTCATGGATAAATACCTCATTGAATTAAATGCTCGTTATGATGGGAGTTCTTTTTTCCGTGAAGGAAATCGATGGGGATTCTTTCCATCTGCTTCTATTGGATATAATCTCGCCAGGGAAGGTTACTGGGCACCGCTTGCCAATACCATTGGTCTCTTCAAAGTTCGTGCATCATGGGGACAACTCGGAAATCATGACCCTCAACTAGCAGGATTATATCAAGAATTATTACCTGCTAGCAATAGCACATGGCTACTTAATGGAAATAGACCCGCAATCATTGGAGCTCCTGGCCTCATCAGCCCAGACCTAACATGGGAAACTGTTACTTCTCTCAACATAGGACTGGATGCAGCATTATTTGATAATGCACTAGAAGTTACTTTTGATTGGTACGATAGAACCACTACAGATATGATTGGTCCTGCCGAAGCTTTGCCAGAAATATTAGGAGCTGCAGCACCTCGCGAAAATAATGCAGAGCTACAAACCAGAGGTTGGGAAGCCATCGTGAGATGGAGAGGTAACATCGGACAAGTGGGATATACAATAGGGGCAAACATATCGGACAATACTACCAGGGTAATTGAATACAACAATCCTACTAATATCCTAAGTACGTTCCGCGAAGGGCAAGAATTAGGAGAAATATGGGGATATGAAACCGTGGGATTTTTCACCTCAGATGCTGCGGCAGCAGAAGCCCCAGATCAATCTTTCCTGTTTTCAAGGTGGACGGCTGGAGATATACAGTATCAAGACTTGAATGGTGATGGGGTGATAGATATAGGAGAAAATACAGCAGATAATCCTGGGGATTTAAAGGTTATTGGTAATAACCTTCCGCGATATGCCTATGGCTTTAATTTAGGATTAAACTGGAAAGGGTTTGATCTCAATGTTTTATTACAAGGAGTAGCCCAAAGAGACTTTATGTTCAGTACCAGTACTAATCTATTCTGGGGATTCCGTGGAAATCAGTGGCAAAATACGATTACCAATGTACATCTGGATTATTGGACTGAGGAAAACCCTGGTGCATACTTCCCTAAACCTTATATAAATGGAGAACACGTAAAAAATACAAGAAGTCAGACAAGATATTTACAGGATGCTTCTTATATGAGACTGAAAAATATCCAATTGACTTATACGATCCCTGCAGGCATAACAAGCCGTATCGGTCTTTCAGGAATACAGATCTTTTTCAGTGGAGAAAACCTTGCAACCATCACCGACCTATCAGAAAACTTTGACCCAGAAGCACTCAGTGGTGGCTGGGGTGCAGGAAAAACCTATCCGCTACAAAAAGTATTGTCTGGCGGAATCAATGTTGGACTTTAACCCTCACAATATTAAACCTCATGAAAAATATAAAACATATATTATTATCATTATTCATTATCCTGTCGTTTGGATGCGAAGAAGACTTTCTCGATCGTCCAGATCTGGATAACATTACAACCGATAGCTTTTGGTCGACCTCCAATGACCTTAACCTATACGTTACTCAATTTTATACGTCTCTCCCTTCATGGAATCCAGGAGAATGGAGTGGTGGGATATATTGGGACGACGATAACAGCGACAATCTGATCTATTTTAATGTAAATACGCGTCTGGCAGGAAATAATACCATCACTACAGGTAATGGTAACTGGGATTATTCTGACATACGTGCATTGAACATCTTCTTTGCTAACTACAATAAAGTCAATGCACCAGAAGCAGAAATACAACCTTATGTAGGAGAAGC
>CAZZEC010000119.1:0-14417 GCA_964652565.1 uncultured Bacteroidia bacterium | reverse complement strand
CCGGGTGATCCTATGGAGGTTTCAGGAGGAGTGGTAGCAAGGACTTTTGAAACTGCTCCAGTTGGAGCCAGTGGGTCAGCTGGATGTCCTACAGGATATATGATCTATAAAGGTGCCAATCCCGATCCTATCCAATACTACTCAGGAGGAGTAGGTACTACTAGTTCTCCCGTTTTCCGTTTTGCAGAAGCCTTGCTGAATTTCGCAGAAGCAAAAGCAGAATTGGGAACACTAACCCAGGCAGATGTAGATAAATCTATTAACATATTGAGACAAAGAGTAGGAATGCCTGAGTTAATGATTGATGATATTACTCCCGATCCAAATTGGGATTTCCCTGAGTTATCTCCTATCATCAATGAAGTTCGCAGAGAACGTCAAGTGGAATTTGCATTGGAAGGATACAGATTTGATGACCTTATGCGCTGGCAGGCTGCAGATGAACTGGTAGTTGGCCAAAGATATAAAGGCGCTTACTTTATTGAAGAAGATTTTCCTGATCTGGTAGTTGGTACAGACGTACTTCTAGACGAAGAAGGATATATAGATCCTCTTCAAAGCCAGATACCTAATGGTTTTCAGTTTGATACGCAAAGAGATTATCTCTTGCCGATTCCACTCGACGAGATCACCCTAAACTCTAATATGACTCAAAATCCTGGCTGGTAATTACTCTTGTAAATATTAATTTTCTGATAGGGGCTGCAATAATACGCAGTCCCTTTTTTTATGAATATAGTTTCATTGGTTACGTTTTTCAGTTGAATCATCATCGAGTATATTAATAATACGTTAATTTTATTTAAAACTTTTTGGAAATTTTTAATGATAGCCATCTACTAGTTTAATATTTCTTAAAAAAAAGTTAATCCCTTCTCTTGCCTCAATCCAAACTCAACCGAGTATCATTGCAGGATAATAGTATCAAGTTTTATATGTTAATATTCCAATAAATCATACGCTTGATATTCATTTAACAGGTAGGCATAAATGCCATACTATTAATTTTATAACTAACAACTACTATTTATGAAATGTATGTTATCAAAAACCTTTTGGGTAGGTTTTATAATGGCAATTTTTTGCCATAATGTGATCTTCGCTCAAGGGAGTAATGTAAAGGAGATTAATGGAACTGTTATTGACGAAAACAGCCAGCCGTTAATTGGTGCCAATGTGACTATCAAGGGTACTGCAAGAGGCGCTCTTACTGATACTGAGGGAAATTTCACAGTCTCTGCCAATGAAGAAGATATATTAGTGATCTCCTACATTGGTTATCTTACTCAAGAGATGTTAGTAGGCGACCAAACCAACATTGAGATACAATTAGAATCTGATATCACTTCTCTTGGAGAAGTCGTTGTAGTCGCTTATGGAGTTCAAAAACGTTCTGATGTTACAGGAGCTATTGGCTCAGTAAATACAGAGGATTTTAATAAAGGGATTGTGGTCAATCCAGGGCAACTCTTACAGGGAAAAGTGGCTGGAGTAAACGTGTCAAATGTGAGTGGTGAGCCAGGTGCAGCACAAGATGTTATTATTCGCGGTATTGGTAGTTTACGTTCAGGGACTACCCCATTATATGTAGTCGATGGATTTGTACTTGATAATTCAACTACAGGAGTAGCCAGTAATCCCTTAAACTTCATCAACCCTCAAGACATTGAGAGTATTGATGTTCTGAAGGATGCTTCTGCAGCTGCTATCTATGGAGCCAGAGCAGCAAATGGTGTCATTGTAATTACAACCAAAAGAGGAAAGGAAGGCAAAACTGAAATGAACTTGTCAGCATCAACTGCATGGTCGACAATATCCAATAAAATTGATGTATTTTCTGCTGATGAGTTCCGTAGGCAAGTAGTAGCTATTGATGGAAACTTGTTTGATGCGGGTGGAAATACGGATTGGCAAGACGAATTGACTCAGACAGCAAACTCAAACAACGTGAACTTATCTATGAGCAGTGCTGCAAGCGATAAATTCTCTTACTTCGTCTCTGCAGGTGTAGAAGATCAGGAAGGAATATTGGTGAACAGCACACTCAGACGTTATTCTGGTAGAGTCAATTTGACACAGAAAGCGTTCGATGGTCGCTTGAATATTGATTACAATTTAACTGGTGCAAGGGTAGAAAATACCAGGCCTGATAATGGGGCTATAGTAGTGGATATGTTACAACTCAATCCAACTATACCTGTTTTAACAGATGGAGAACCTACGTTGTTGGATGATATGTTAAATCCCGTCGTTCGTAACGATATTTACTCAGATGAAGCAGACAATAACAGAATCCTAGCCAATATTTCTCCTTCTTTCGAGATTATCGATGGATTAACCTACAAACTAAATTTAGGTATTGATTATTCTACAACCAATAGAGATATTCAACGTGAGCCGTATTCACTGTTGGAAGGCCTTGAGTTTGGAGCGCTAAACTCAATTACAACCAGAAATGAAAACCAGTTGGTTGAAAATACCTTGACATACAATTTTGACATTGATCTACATAATGTCATTTTCCTGGCAGGACACTCTTACCAAAAAACATTTGTTCAACAACAGTCTTTCAGTCTATCAGGCTTTGCAGATAATGATGTGGACCCTGTCTTCCAGGATCAGACTAGTACACAAGAACAGCCCACAACACTTAGTTCCTTTGCCACTGAAAACGAATTGCAATCTTTCTTTGGAAGATTAAACTATCAATTCGATGGCAAGTACTTATTAACAGCAACTATAAGGGCAGACGGATCTTCTAAATTTGGAGAGAACAACCGATACGGGTATTTCCCATCTTTTGCTTTAGGTTGGAATATTAGTAGAGAGTCTTTCATGAATAATTCTGCTTTCTCTAATTTGAAACTTCGTGCAAGTTGGGGACAGACGGGTAACCAGGAAATCCCATCTAAAATTACACAATTGAGCTTCACTGAAAGTAAATCTGAAAATGATACATATCCCCTCGATCCAAATGCCACTACATTAGACGATTACCCTTTTGGAACCATTTTCACACGTCTAGCTAACCCTGATATCCAATGGGAAGTTTCCACACAGTTTGATGTAGGTATTGATTTCGGATTATTTGATAATCGCATAACGGGTACCTTAGACTTTTTCAATAAAGTATCAGAAAATATCCTTTTAGAGGTAGTCCCAACCGATCCTATACAACCTACAGCTACTTTCTGGACCAATGTCCCAGATATGGAAATCCAGAATACAGGAGTTGAATTCGCATTGGAATATAGGAGTAATCCCCAAAAAGAATTCAGATATAATATTGGAGGTAATATTACCTATATAGAAAATCAAGTCGAGAATTCTCCTTTTGCAGTATTAACTACAGGTAGAGCTACAGGTGCAGGACAAACAGGAGCCACGATCAATGGATATATTAATGGAGAACCTATCGGAGCTTTCTACATGAAAGAATTCGTGGGGATAGGACCTGATGGATTGAATGCATTTAGAGACGTAAATGGCGATGAGCAGGTTTTGGAAAATGACCGTACAGTAGTAGGAAGTGCACTGCCTGATGTTATATATGGTTTTTATGCAAATTTCGATTACAAAGGGTTTGATTTGGGACTGAATTTTAATGGCGTTTCAGGAAACCAAATCTATAACCATACAACAATGTCTCTATTCAACAGAGGAAACCTAGCTTCTTCTTTTAATACAACAGATTTTGCTGTTGAGTTTGATAACGAGGCTAATACGAATTCTAATGAGGTATCTACTCGCTATTTGGAGGAAGGCAGCTTTTTGAGATTAAATAATGCTACGCTAGGCTATACCTATGATTTTAATCAAATAGGACTTGGTAACTTAATACAGAGTATTCGCCTTTCCTTTACAGGACAAAACTTATTCGTCATCACAGATTACAGTGGATTTGATCCGGAAGTGAATACAGGTCTAACATCAGCAGGAATCCAAACCTTTGGTATAGACCGTTTTACATATCCTACAGCAAGAACATTTTTATTGGGCTTAAATGCTTCATTCTAGAAAAAGCAAATTAAAAAACTTCTTTTTTTAGTTTCTTAAAATTTTAACTAAATGAAAAAAAATATATTAGTATTAGGACTGATAAGTATCCTCACAATTGGCAACTGGGGATGCACCGACTTAGAAGAGGAAATATTTGATGAGTCCCTGACAGGTGCTGGTCAGGCTGAGGCTATCAGTGGTGCTATTGCGCCCGCGTATGGTCAGGTTTCCTGGACATGGAGACATACCAACTATTACGGACTTCAACTTATTGCTTCAGATGAAGCTATTCTACCGTTTCGTGGTGGGACAGACTGGTTTGATGGGGGAAAGTTTATCGCTACTCATCAACACCTCATGACTTCAGGAAACGATTTGGTGGGAGACTCATGGAATGAGGTTACTAAAAATATCTCCAGGACGATTTCGGCCATAGAAGTACTTCGCCCTTTATCTGAAGAAGGTAATATTGAAGCTACTGGTGCTCTCAACGAGATGATTGCTTTAAGGGCATATCTCAACATGTTGGTGTTAGATAGCTGGGGACTTGTCTTTGATAAAGAAAATTCGAGTGATCTCTCTAATATTTTAAGGGGTCAGGAAGCTATTGACTATCTGGAAAACCAACTGTTGTCTGTAGTAAACCAGATCAATACGAACTTGGGCCCAGGTAGACTTACTCAAGGGGCTGTTTGGGGATTATTGGCAAGATTACATCTTAATGCCGCTGTGTATCGCGATCCTTATGGAACTCCAGATTTTCGTAGCGAAGATATGAATAGCGTGATTGAATATACTGACAATATCATCAACTCTGGTCAGTATAGTTTGTCGCCAGAATTCTTTGATCTTTTCAACGACGATAATAATACCAATCCTGAACTTATCTTTGCATTGGATCAACGAGGTGTGTTAAGAAGAGAACATAGCCGTTGGGCATATTGGTCTATCGCGGGTTCTTTATTCCCAAGACCTGAGTTTCCTAGTGCTGATGGTACAGATGGTCCTGCCATAACTTCGGATTTTTATCAGACATGGGTGGACGCTTATGCTGGGGTTGACCCGGCTGAAGCTGATGCCAGATTTTATCAGCAAAACACCTTCATTCCTGAAGAACTACAGGATCTTACTGGATTGTCACCAGAAAATGATGAAGACCATTTTTACTGTGTTCCTGACACAGAATTCGAAATAGACCGAGGTATACTAAGGGGCGTTCTATGGGGACCTAGAAAAGGATCGGATGGAGAATTCTTTAGATGTGATGATGGCTCGGTGAGAATATATCCCGTTATACAGAGAAAAGGAAATGGCCCTGATAGAGACGTTGGATATGTAAGTCATACTGAAAATGTAGACTTCTCAAATGAAGGTAGACTACACAACAAAGGATATAGATGTTCGAAATATCAGTTTAGTCGTACTTCTCCTAATGGAAACAATTTCAGTAGTGTGGATTTAGTATTGATGCGTCTAGCAGAAATCTATTTGATGAGAGCTGAGGCTAAGCTGCGATTGGGAGATGAGGCTGGTGCATTGGCAGATGTGAATACAGTGAGAACATCCAGAACGGCACGTCCAGAGCAAACTCCAGAACCTTTGGAGTCAATCAATTTGGATATCATGTTCCGCGAACGTGGATTTGAATTGTATTGGGAGGGATTTAGAAGAAGTGACCAAATACGTTTTGGTAAATACGAAGATTCCTGGACGGAAAAAACAAGTACAGATGTAAACAAGAGATTGTTCCCAATTCCTCAAAATGCCATTGATGGTGCTTCTAATGCAGAAGGATTCTTGGTTCAGAATTCAGGGTACTGATCTTATTACACTTACATAATAAATATGAGTCATCCCGTATATTGGGATGGCTCTTTTTGATTACATTTATTATGACTGTACAAAACTTCAGTTATTCTATTTTAACAAAGTCAGGAAATTTTTCATCTATAATAAAGCACGCTCCATTTTCCAAAAAAATTCCTTAACTTATACATAATTATGATTATCTAAAAACCATGGAACTCAACATAAACGGCAAATCCGTCCAGGTCAATGTGGAACCCACTATGCCCTTGCTTTGGGTACTTCGTGATGAGCTCAACATGACGGGAACTAAGTTCGGCTGTGGTATATCAGCCTGTGGTGCATGTACCGTACATATAGATGGCAAGGCACAGAGATCCTGCATTTATCCGGTATCTGCTGCGGAAGGAAAAGAAATTACGACGATTGAAGGTATCGCAAAGGGAGGTACGCTGTCAGCCATCCAGCAGGCCTGGATCAAGCATCAGGTGCCTCAATGTGGCTATTGTCAATCAGGTATGATCATGGCTGTAGAATCACTATTGGCAGAAAATCCCAATCCTACAGAAGAAGAAATCGGTCAAAAAATCACCAATATTTGCCGCTGTGGTACTTATCAGCGGATCAAAGAAGCCATTTCTACTGCAATTAATACCTTACAAGAAAAAGATTCAGCAATGAGCCAGTAGGCTCTCCCTTCTGACTATCCTTATGGGATTCCTGAACACACAACCCAACATGAATTAACTCAATTCTATCATGGCAAAAAAATTCGGCCGTAGAGCCTTTATCATAAGCGGCTCCGTCATAGGCGGAGGACTATTAGTGGGAGTAGGAGGATTAACCTACGTCAACCGCAAACTCAAAAAATTCCCTGAATTCGGTGTGGGAGAAGGACATACACTTAATGCATTTGTCCGCATCGAAACAAATAACGATGTAACCGTAGCTATTGCCCGATCGGAAATGGGTCAGGGGGTATATACTGCGCTCCCCATGCTCATTGCCGAAGAGTTGGAAGTGCCCATGGAAAGGATCAAGGTGATTCATCCTCAGATTGCTTCTCCTTATGCGAATGTAGGGGGTCTACCCGAAATGGAAAGAGACCCCTATGATGAAAGCTTCAATATTCAATCTAAAGTAATTGCCCTTCTTCCGCTGATCTTCACAGGAGGAAGTACCTCCGTACCTGATGCGTATACACACCTTCGTGTGATGGGAGCTTCCGCTCGCGAAATGCTCATTCAGGCGGCGGCAAAACGTTGGGGAGTAGATACATCCGTTTGCAAAGCTGAAGAAGGCTATGTGATCCATACACAAAATCAAGAAAAACTTTCCTACGGAGAACTGGCTGCAGAAGCTGCGGAAGAAAAAGCGCCTAAAAGACCTTCTCTCAAACCTCGTTCGGAGTTCAAAATCGTTGGAAAACCGATCGATCGCCTGGATGTACCTGAAAAAGTAAATGGTACTGCAGAATTTGGAATCGACGCGCGTCCAGAAGGGTTGTTATTTGCAGCCATCAAGCATGCGCCTGTGATTGGCGGAAAAATTACAGGTATTCAAAATGAAGAGGAAATATTGAAAATGCCTGGGGTGAAACAATTGGTGATGATTGATAATGCTGTGGCAGTGGTAGCAGATAATACATGGAGAGCGAAAAATGCTGTTACGAGGTTGAAAGTAGACTATGATCCACAGGGAAATGAAACGCTTTCCACAGCAGGAATAAAAACGGAGTTTGCCGCTGCTTTTGCAAAATCTCCAACCCTTACTCCAGAAGAGGAGGGAGACACAGCAACGGCTCTTAATAATGCTGCCAAAACAATAGCTGCAGAATACGAAGTTCCCTATCTGGCGCATGCCTGTATGGAACCCATGAATTGCACGGTACGGTTTGATGGCAAGAAAGCAGAGGTGTGGATTGGCCATCAGGCTCCTTCAGTAGTAGTGTGGACTGCCAAGGATGTATTGGGAATAGATTCAGATGATGTTCATATTCATATGAAGTACCTGGGAGGAGGATTTGGCCGTAGAGGGGAACCCGATATCGTGCACAAAGCTGCACAGGTCGCCAAAGAAATGCCGGGAACTCCCATACAACTTACCTGGACGCGAGAGGAAGACATGCAAAATGACTTTTACCGTCCGCTGGTATTGAGTAATTTCAAAGGAGGATTGGATGAAAATGGCAAACCTGTTGCCTGGGAAAACCAAATGTCTCTACAATCTGTGTTTATTGATTCATTTAGTCGGTCGTTTCCAAGTATGGTGCCAAAGCCTGAAGATGACGTAAACTCAGCAGAAGGAGCTATTCACCTACCCTATGCATTTGATAATCGCAAAGTAGATATCTTTCTCAACGAAAATCCTGTCAGATTAGGATTTTGGCGGAGTGTGGGTTCTTCTCAGCATGCTTTCTTTACAGAAAGTTTTATGAATGAAATGGCCGCAGCAGCAGGAAAGGATGGCTACACCTTCCGTAGAGAATTACTAAATGCAGCACCCAGATTTAAAGCTACCTTAGAACGTGTTGCCGAAATGAGCAATTGGGAAAGCCCTCTGCTAGAAGGAAGAGGCAGAGGTATTGCCCTACATAAGTGCTTTGGCTCAATCGTAGCCGAGGTAGTAGAAATAACCATGGTAGATGAGAACGCTATCAAACTGGACAAAGTATACTGTGCGATAGATTGTGGCTTATACGTAAATCCTCAGATCATTGAAGCACAAATGCAAAGTGCGATTGTGTATGGACTGTCTGCTGCCTTATATGGAGAAATGACCATCGAAAATGGCAAATTCAAGCAAAGTAATTTTCCCAATTACCAAATGCTCAAACTAGCACAAATGCCACACGTTGAAGTAGCCATTATGGAAAATGAAGAAAAACCTGGTGGGGTTGGAGAACCGGGCCTTCCTCCTGTAGCCCCTGCGTTAACGCATGCAATATATAATGCAACGGGTAAGCAAATTCGTTCATTACCCTTGAAAAATCATGGATTTAAGTTTGTATAAATACATTTTCTTTGTTAACCCAACAGTCATAACATGAAATTATCAATGTTTTTCCTTGTATTTACGCTAAGCTGGAATATAAATGTCTACGCTCAAGATGGTAACGGAGCAAGTAGTGAAGAACTCCAACAGTGGATCGCAAAGGAGAAAGAATCTACTAGAGCACACACCAATGACCGAATCTTAGTAGTGATTGTCAAGGTCAAAAATGATGCAAAACAGGAGTTTGAATCGTGGATAGAGGATGTCTTGTATTCAGCTTTGTACAATAGCACAAGTGAAATGAAAAAAGCACAATTAAAGGATACTCGCTGGTTAGTACCCGTTAGTCCCAATAGTGATAGTACCTGGACATACAGTTGGATCATGGACCCTATTATTCCCAAAACCAATTATGATATTCCGAGGTTCTTAAATAATGAATACGGTGAGGAAATGGGCAAAAAACACTGGGAAAAGTATATGACTTTTATGGCTGAGCCACCTCAGACCCTTTACCTGAGACAGACGGATTATTAATTCTAAATATAAATTATTTTTTTATTTAGGCATCGTACTACATGTAGCGATACCATATCAATATACCTCAAAAACACCCAAAGTGACATATTTTCCACCAATAAATATTTCTACTCCATATTGTCCCTTCTTCCAATCACCAGGCACATCACTCCCAAATCCTCCGGAATAGGATTGAAGTTCAGAATTGGCAGGAAAAAAGTCTTCGTATGAAGAGCGGAATATTTCTATACCATTAGAGTCTCGATAGATATATTCCAGGACAAAATCCATGGATTTATAAAGAGGTATGCTTCTCAGATCTATCTGAAAACAGGCATATTTCAAGGTCTTTCTCTTAAACTTATTTTTATATTCACGATTTTCATACGGCAAATAATCTTTCCCGGCTTCAAAGAATTTAAAATGTTCAACCGAAACTTGCTCTAACCATTTTTGCTTTGTTGTAGATTCCTGAGAGCCAAATACATTATAAAATTCACTTCCTATCAATTGATCATCAATATATATTTCTACTTTATAAAAGCCATTTCTCCATTGTCCTGGATCTTGGTATCCCCACCCGTTAGAGTATACCGGATTTTCAAGTTCTCCCAAAACACTAGCATCGTATGTGTGTTCACCCATAAGGCTTCCATTGGGATAATAGTACTTATAATGTATCCTAAATGATAATTCAGTCCCTGGAGCTGGCCCATTTAATTTCATTTCCCAGGAAATAAATCGCGTATCCTGGTTGTTAAACTCCTTTTTATAGTCCGGATCATTATAAGGCATGAATTCATCTCCTCTTTCATAAAATTTAATATAATCTAATGTGATTTTACTCAACCATTCACGCTTAGAGAGAACATGAATATTTGACGAACTTGTAGGGGTTGATTCATTGACTATTTCATCATTGTAGTTCTCATGATTGGGAGATTCCGCTTGAGTATCATTATTCACGATCTCTTCAGTATTACCAGGGGCACAATCACACGTTGAAGTATACGGTAAAATCAGAGATAATAGGTACTCCGAGAGGGGCCTTCTTTGTTCAAAAGTTACCTTGTCCAATGGATTTTCGCCCTGTTCTCCATACCCTATGTAATGAATGTAGGCGTGAGTCTGATAGGTTCCAGCAAATTTCTCTGATACAAAGGTTTGATTAGTAAACATGTCTTTTACATAACGCAAAGATACGCTTCCTCCAGCGAGTGCTTCATGAGTGGAAAAATCGCCCTTATCATCTTCCGGGCATGGGATACCGGGGCATTCAGCAGCCCATATCATTGATATTTCAACGGGTAAAGTATTATAAGTCGCCGTAAGCGTATAAGTTTTCTGAGTTGGGCCGTAATCCAAAAATTCTTGTGAAGATACATCCAGCACCCATCCATAATTATTCATTTTATTAAGTTGTGATGTATCAAAAGGCTGTCCTAATACAAACACATAATTTAATACCCATACGAGACTGATTGACAGGGTTTTCAGCAAAATAGATAACGATCTTATCTTCATAATGCAAGGGGTTAATTACAGCAATTGCATTCAGATTCCACGTATTTTGCCAATCCATGTCGCAAAGCAGTAAGATCTGAATGAAGGGGTTTGCTGGCAGCAGCAGATTTCAGTCTTTGGCTCAATTTCATCAACATGTCTATGGGTACACAATTACTAGCTTTGGCATGTTCAATAGCTCCATCAATCTCTTGGGCCAAAAATAGAGGATCATCATTTTTAAAGGCACCATATTCTGCAAAACCTACTAACACTCCTACACTATAGAGGTTATGACAATTAATATCTGGATCACAACCTACTTGCGAACTATAATTGTGCTCAAACACATATACTACTTCATAGTGTAGTCTCTCACTTCCTACGTATCCTGTACTTTCAAAATTAATTTTGAAGGTTCCAATATCAACCATGGGATTATACGCATTAATCCGTGTAACACTTGTCTGTTTAGGAGCGTTTTCCCCTACTTGTAACCATTTAGTAGGTTGAAGAGTAATTCCACCTGCATTTCGAATGCCTAACGCTTTAAATTCGTTAGAAGCACCTGATGCAGCTTGTACCACCATTTTACCACCACCAGCTTTACAAGGAGAGCTTAATAAAGACACGGTATAAGTTATATCAATGGGTTGATCCTTATATAGACGATCAACAGGCGCAGAAAATTTCCACTCAAATAAATAAGTTGCTCTACAAAATTCGCTAGCACCTACTTTATGATTGACAGATACTTCAAATACTCCACCCTGAGTGTTGGCTTCAAGGAGATAGGGTTTCACACTCTGTTCTGGAGTACTCGAAGGCGCGGGGGTAGGTCCCGAAACAATTTGGCTGAACCCCAAAAAATCCTGGGCATTTAGCGTGTTGTAACTGAAAGTTATTCCAATAATACTCACAGTAGCTAAACAATGATATAATTGCCTAAATGAATACATACTATTCGCTATTCGACAAGGTAAACAGATAGTATATTAAAAACTACATAGTATAATATACATATTATTCGAATAAATCCCAATTTAAATTTTACCATTATATAAACAATATGTTTCAGCTTATCGATATAAATATATGTATTATCACAACATTCACATGCTTTAATCCAGTTTGCAACCCCAAACAGTCCACTTTGAAACAGATATGCATTATTTTTAGTTATAAAAATATTGCAATGTCTTTTATCGTTTGCGTTAAACAAAAAGTTTTTATGAAGTTATTGGTTACTCTTTCTCTATGTATTGTATTGTATTCCTTCTCTTTTGCTCAATATGAAGCCGCAGTATTTGATTATTCCATGTCTTATTTTAACAATGGCCAGCCATTGCCTGCCGAAGAAAAAATTCTGTTTAGTGGCCCTACCAGCCCAGATGCTGAAATGGTGAAAGTGAGTATTTTCAATCCTAAGTCAGATAAAGAGTTGTATCATGCCAGTTGGAAACGCAGTCCTGGAGAATCTGCTAATACCTATAGAATCCCCTTTAATTATCGACTTCGGGCCAACCAGGAATATGACGTTAGAATCAACCATTACAAAAAATTGCAGAATTCCGACAAATCATCTCTCGAAAATAAACTCAAAGAAGATTTGCGCTTCCTGATCCGGGAAACTATCGTGATGGAGGATCAAAAAGTCGATTTAGCAATTTCACGATCTAAATTTTACACAGAACTTAATCAAAAAGTGTATGATTTCTTGAATTCGTATGCATTTGATAATGAATGGGAGTTTGATGGGTTTTCCTCAACTACTAAAATTTTGATTAAGCAAATCAAAAGAGATTTTGATCCGCTTGCTAATGACTCAACTCAACGCTTAAGCGAAGAGATAAAGCGCTACTATGAAGATCGTATCCAATCATTAATTGAGTTAGTTGATAATGAAATCTCTGACATTTTCGAACAGGAAGTTCTTTTTCTTATAGATAAACAAGTGATACGGGACTATCCTACTGAGAAAATTTCAGGTAACCTTGCCTTAAATGTAGGATATGGAGGGGTGTATCTCGAAGGAGAACTTGACAATTTTTCATATGATTCTTCTCCTTACATTGGCCTGTCTTTCCCACTAAGTCGCAGAATTAATACAAGCCCTGTCCTCAACAACACTTCGATATCCATTGGAGCATTCATCAACGACTTCGAGGATCAGGAAGGAAATAAAGTTACCGGTCCTATTTTTGGTAAGCCCTACTTTGTAGGTTTGGGGTATCGTTTGTTTCGATTTATTCGTTTGAATGCAGGTGCGGTTGTGTTAGAGAAAGAAGGAACTTCCACTGCTGATGGAGGAAACATCTCCATACAAACAAGCGATATACAACTTAAACCATTCATCGGTATTAGTGCTGAGGTTAATCTTTCCGTAGGACTGGGAAACAGGTAAGGAATGTTGTAAGAGATAATATTGTCCACTTAAGTGGAAGGACATATTTAAATACAACAAACGTATGCCCCCTTGCAGCCGAGAATTGTGCGGATAGAGAAGGGGGATTAAGGGGTATAAGATGAAAAAATCATCTTCACTTTTTGTATTCACCTCCTGACTTCCACCGATATATTCACATTTCGGATTCTTCGACCCTCTCCAATGCACTATCCTTCTCTGCATGGGGATCATGTGACTTGTACAGTACAATTTCTGGATAAGTATAAATAATATGTAATACCAATTCATCAAAATGTAAATGATCCTTATATTAGAATCTCATATCTGTTTGAGGTTGATTTGTCCGGTGAAAAGTTAATAGTAGTGGGACCCTATCATCCTTGATTATTACAACACACATTTAATTTAATAGCAATAATATGAAATTAGGAGCTTTTTCAGTAAGTCTTGGTGTAAAAGACATTCATGCGTCCAAAGATTTCTATGAACATTTGGGTTTTGAGGTCTTTGCCGGAGATTTGGACAAAAACTATGTAATCATGAAGAATGGGAATGCCCTCATAGGATTGTTCCAGGGCATGTTTGAAGGAAATATCATGACATTCAACCCAGGATGGGATGAAAATGCACAAGAGACAGATACGTTTGATGATATAAGAGCCATACAACAACACTTACTGTCTAAGGGAATCAAGCTAGAGCATGAAGCAGACGAAAATACCTCAGGACCAGCAAGTTTTACAGTAAAAGATCCCGATGGCAATATTATTTTGGTTGATCAACATCGATAATCTAAAAGAAAAATATTATATTCTCTTATTATACCTGGATTGCCAGGGCAAATGCATCAAATAGTATAAATAATTCATTATTAGTTAATTATGATTAACATATTTATACATTGAATCAATGTAAGCTACTGACTAGCAGCTGTTAATGATTTTAGTGCGTTTGCCCTGCTGGATTACTATTAACACTCACTCACTATGAAATATTTGCTCTTATTCTTCCTCATTTTAACCTATGTATTTGTCGCACAAGGACAGTCTGATAACCCAACTGAAAAGGTAGTAATCACATACGAAGAGAAGAAAACTCAGATTACCACAAATAAACATGGAAAATTACAAGTAAATGTTTCACCAAAAGATGTCTCTACATTTACATCCCGGGGATCGGTCAGCTACAG
>CAZZEC010000118.1:0-19708 GCA_964652565.1 uncultured Bacteroidia bacterium | reverse complement strand
TGTAGTATGTCAAGATGTGCATTTGAATGAAGTAAGTCATGTATTTGTAAATTGTATACCATTTCATCCATTTAATTAATAGTTTTGTACGAAGTGAAGTATTTGATATTTCATTAATAGGACTATTTTCAAGATAAATTTTAATTATTATTGCGTATATTAAAATCTAACCAAACGCTTTATCCCTTGCTACAAGATCTTAAGTTCTTTAATCGGATACTTATAGGAATAGCTTTTTGCGTTTGTATATCTTGTAATTATGATGATAATACGGCGTTTTATGTTGAAACAGAAATCTCCTTTTTACTGTATGAGATTCCCAACTCTAACCAACAATCTATCATTTCTATAGAAAATAACGAGGTAACATATGACTGGCAAAGATCGGTGGGAATAAGTCCCGCAAGTTTGGGAGATATGGAGGGAAAAGATGGGTATTTGTGGATTTCGGATATTGATAATAAACGAATCATACAAATCATTCCAGATGATCGAAGAATAGAAGAAATATATGATACAGGGAATATGAGTCCTCACCATATAAGTATTGGTGAAAGATATATTGCCATTACCGATACCACCCAGCGGTCTATAGCCTTCATCCACTTGAGAAAAGGAGATATTTTTGTAAGGTCTTTGGAAGAAAGAGGTGGGATTATTCATTATAAAAGCAATAAATTTTATGTACAGGCTGGCAAACAAAGGATTGCTATATTCAATGCACAGGCATTGGCAAATACACACACATTGGAGGTAACGGGAAGCATTAAAGATCTACAGGAAGCAGAAGATAGATTTATTGCGGTATATAGTGTTCAGCAAACAGAACAATTATTCACATCACGTATTGACATAAACATAGATGCATTTACTATATTAGAATCTTCTACAAGGTTTACAAAAATCAGACATAGTCCATTTAATGCTGCGAATTTTGGCAAAGAATATTTGGAGGATGTTTCATTGGATAGCAATGGCAACATCTCAAGTATTGGATTAACTGAGATCGATGATTATGAGGTAGATTTTTTTGAAGGGGAAGTATACTTTCAACGCGATGACTCCTTATTTAAGTACCAAATAGCTACGCAAGAGAACACTTTTTTAGGACAAATTGAAGGAAAAATGCGGTCTTCATGGTTCTATAAAGATTTTATAGGAGAATAGTCAATGTATTTTTATTAATTTGCATCGTCTTTTGACAGTAAATGATACTTTTATGGCATCTACTTCAGATATACGAAACGGGCTTACATTTAGGTACAACGGAGAGATCTACTCAGTAGTAAGTTTTCAACACGTAAAAATGGGGCGCGGAAGTGCTTTTGTACGCGTGAAAATGAAAAGTCTCTCAACGGGCAAAATCATTGAAAATTCATTCAACAGTAGTGCAAAGATTGATGACATCAGGGTTGAAAGAAGAAAGTTCCAATATTTGTATGATGATGGAATTACCCTGGTATTTATGGATACAGATACCTATGAGCAAATTAATATTAATAAAGAAATGATCGAAGCTTTGGATCTCCTGGTAGAAGGAGAGATGTGTGAAGTATTGTTCAATACTCAGGATGACACGCCATTAACAGTAGATATGCCTCAGTATGTTATACGAGAAGTAACCTACACAGAACCAGGTGTGAAAGGAGATACAGCAACCAACGCCCTTAAACCTGCTACTGTGAGTAGTGGTGCAGAGATAAAAGTACCACTATTTATAAATATTGGAGACAAAATTAAGATCGATACGAGTTCCAAATCATATATGGAACGCGTCAAAGAATAACCTTACTCATTCCTGGGAATTAATCCTCATGCTGTATGGAACTGAAAGAAATACAAGACATTTTAAAACTCGTAAATAAAACAAATCTGACAGAGGTTGAGATCGAAAGAGAGGGGTTCAAACTAAAAATTCGGCGCAAAGCTCCGGAAAGTAATGTAATATATACTACTCAAGCCGCTACTCCTGTCCCTCCACAATCTGTTATAGCTCCTGTTTCGCAGGTGTCTTCAGAAAACATTTCCCAATCTCAGGCAATACCTGAAGAACAAAAGACGGAACCTGATTCGTCAAATGTATTTACCTTCCGATCTCCTATGATCGGGACCTTTTACAGAGCCTCATCGCCAGACTCTCCCCCCTTCATCAAAGTAGGAGACAGTGTTCAGAAAGGCCAGGTAATGTGTATCATTGAAGCCATGAAACTATTCAATGAAATTGAATCCGAAGTAGAAGGAAAAGTAGTCAAAATACTTTTGGAGGATGCTCAGCCAGTGGAATACGATCAACCTCTATTTTTAATAGAAATCACAGCATAACTCTAACCACTAGGGAGGCAAATCTATGTTTAATAAAGTATTAATCGCCAATCGTGGTGAAATAGCATTACGCATATTAAGAACATGCAGGGAAATGGGTATACATACCGTTGTAGTATATTCCACAGCAGATCGCGATAGCCTGCACGTACGTTTTGCAGACGAAGCCGTCTGCATCGGCCCACCCCCCAGTAGTGAAAGCTACTTAAATATGCCAAATGTCATTGCTGCTGCCGAAATATGTGGAGTGGATGCTATCCATCCAGGATATGGTTTCCTCGCTGAGAATGCGGAGTTTTCACAGCTATGCGCTGATCACGCCATTAAGTTTATTGGACCCAATGCAGAAGTTATCTCTAAGATGGGAGATAAAGCTACCGCAAAACAGACGATGGTGAGCGCGGGCGTTCCTGTAGTGCCTGGTTCAGAAGGACTTATCGAGTCATTAGATCAGGCATATGAAATTGCTGAAGACATCGGATATCCCATACTGATGAAGGCTACAGCTGGTGGAGGAGGAAAAGGCATGAGACGCGTAAATGAAAAATCTGAACTCAAGGATGCATGGAATGGTGCTAAGGCAGAATCAGGTGCAGCTTTTGGTAATGATGGTCTATATATTGAAAAATTTATCTTGCAGCCTCGCCACGTCGAAATTCAAGTAGTAGGTGATCAACATGGCAATGTCTATCATCTGGGAGAACGCGATTGTTCGATACAAAGAAGGCATCAAAAGCTTGTTGAGGAGTCGCCTAGCCCGGCGTTAGATGAAGCTAAACGCGAGGAAATGGGAGAAGCTGCGGTCAAAGCAGCTAAGTATGTTAATTATGAAGGTGCAGGTACTGTAGAATTTTTGTACGATGCTAGTGGCAATTTCTATTTTATGGAAATGAATACTCGTATTCAGGTGGAGCACCCTGTTACTGAGGAAATATTCGATAACGATCTCATTAAGGAACAAATCCGAGTGGCAGGTGGCGAAACGCTCAATGGACCATTTCCCATGCCAGGAGGTAGATATTCTATGGAAGTTCGGATCAATGCCGAAGATGTATATAACGATTTCCGCCCTTCACCGGGACAAATTAAGTATTTCCACAAACCGGGTGGACATAAAGTTAGGGTTGATACACATGCATTTTCTGGATACGTAATCCCACCCTATTATGATTCCATGATCGGAAAACTGATTGTCTCTGCTCCTTCTCGAGAAGAAGTGATTGCCAAAATGGCTCGCGCTTTGGATGAATTCATAGTAGAAGGCGTAAATACGACCATCCCTTTTCACAAACAACTGATGCGAGATGCCAAGTTCAAGTCAGGCCACTTTTCAACCAATTTCCTGAATGAGTTTGAGATGGAGGAATAATCATGGCAAAGATTCATCAAAAAAAGATTCCCTTTCCCATTAGTGTTGGGCTAAGGGAATATCTGATGGAATATGGAAGAGAGATGAATCTTCCTATCATGTATACAGACCTCCTTCGTTACCAGGAAGCGATTACCTTGTTTGACAAACATGGTAACGATACACTATGGACTTCTTTGTTGTATACACAAGATGATATGCATCATATTCATGAAAGTCTCAAAGAGATTTATGCCATCCTTAGGGCCAATGGTGATCTCTCTGTTATGCAACATCTATATATCGATCGCATCGACCTCTGCCTGTATGGCAATTCTAAACCTTTCCGCATACGAATTGTCAATAAAATCAATGATAATTTTGACTACTTCTATATCAAAAATGCGGATGCTTCGCGAATTTACGGATTAGAACTGGAGCATCTTCTCTCTCCAAACCGGATCAGCTTTGTAGTAGATCAAGAGACACTCATAGAAGAACACATTGCAGGTATACCTGGTGAGGAATTTTTTAGAAATTATTTGCTTCAGGGAAAAGTAGAGAATGCTACCAGATTGGCCAAAGAGTTTGTGAAATTTAATGAACGCTGCTTTGTAAGGTTATTGGGAGATATGCACTCTAGCAACTATGTCATTGATATTACTCCTGACTTTGAGGATGTCAATTATCGTATCAGAGCCATAGACTTTGATCAACAATCATATGAACCCAGAAAGAGTGTATACATGCCTCAGTATTTCAAGCAAAATCAACCGATCATCGAAATCGGAATGGAATTCATGGACCCAAGAACTGTGAGACAGTATCAAAAAGAAGAGCGTTCAATGATCGCAAGCCGCATCCGATATAGTGGTAACCAAATCAACGACCTTATGAAGGTCATGATTCATGATAAGTTATCTAAAGAGTCCTATGTTCAGTCTCTGAAAGAAGAACTGGGCAAACACTACAGAGATACAAGATTCTTAACCTGTAAAACGATGGGAGAGATTGTCCTTCAAAGTCTAGAAATATTAATTGAGAACAATTAATACACGGAAGAATATGTTAAATCCATGTTAAAAATTGTTCATACATATTAATTGACTAAATTTATAATGTATTAGCTTGTACATAATTAATATAAACATGGCTGTCTATCGGCAATGGAAGTGGCCCTTGTATTGTATGATCCTCTGCCTCGTGTTTCTGGGATGTAAATCCAAAGATAGCTCCCAGACTTCCGTTCAAAATGAACTGCTGCTACCGCCACCAGATACGATTATACTGTCTCCTATGGACATTAGTCAAGAGCTTCAGGATCAGTGGGTAGATTATACTCAAGGTATCTCTATTGACAACAAACAATTCATTCCCGTAGACCAGACCATGCTTAATCCCTATTTTGCAAAATTCATGGCTGATTTTTATGAGGCAATAGAGCAGCGAGATGTCGACTTCTTACTTAAACATTTAGATGACCAGGTAAAAATGAGTAATAGCAATGAACAGGGGAAGGACGCTTTTATTAAAACCTGGAACCTGGATATGGATCCTTATCAATCAGAAATATGGAAACAGTTAGATGACGTATTTGCGCTGGGAGGGATTTTTACCAATATAAAACTGAATTCATATATTGCCCCTTACACATTTTTCCTTCAACTAGATAATCCTTCCAGGCAAAAAGTAGTGACAGGTACTGAAGTCAGAATTCGAAATACACCCGGTGTCAAAGGAGATATTTTGGGTTTGCTAAGCCATGAAGTGGTGTCTTTGGTTCCTCTTGGCAACGATGAGGAGCTGGTATATGAGACAATTGAAGGTGAAACGTATCCTTGGGAAAAAGTACAGACTACCTATGGGACGATTGGGTATATCTATGGAAAATACCTGAGAAGCACGCGAGACTTTCGCATCAATCTTGTCTATCAAAATGGTACCTGGAAGATTAGCTACCTTATTGCTGGCGATTAGAAACTTCTTCAACAAGTGGAAGTTTATGTATATGATCCATAGAGAAAATATCCAAGAAATTTAATGCCTAAAATCGATCCTTATACCTTATCTTACGTCTAATGTTATAGGAAGAAATGTTCATATTATGAATCCAGAATTTTTAAGCACCTTATATCAAGCAAATAGGAAAGCTGACTATATTCCCTCCCCAGATAAAGTTTGTCATGTCATACAAAGCCTTCTCCAATTGCTTTTTCCTGAACTAGCTGAGAAAAGATATAAATCTCTGAGAGAATTGACTATTCAATTTGATCATTTTAAACTAAGTCTTTTCGAACTGCTTGATGCAATGGCTGAAAGATTAAATAACAGTCCAGAAAATATTGAGGAACAATTTATTGAACAATTACCCTTACTGCGTAACTCCCTGTTAGATGATGCCACAACCATCACAGAAGGAGATCCGGCAGCTACTTGCCGTTCAGAAGTAATACGTACCTATCCTGGATTTCTGGCCATTGCTGTTTATCGCATTGCTCATGAATTTTATAAACTGGAAGTCCCGCTTATTCCCCGCATTCTCACTGAACACGCACATAGCAAAACCGGTATAGATATACATCCAGGTGCTCAAATTGGAGCCAATTTTTTTATCGATCATGGTACGGGATTAGTTATAGGAGAGACGACCATTATTGGAAATAATGTAAAGGTATACCAAGGGGTAACCCTAGGTGCATTGAGCGTTTCTAAAGACATGACTCATATCAAACGGCATCCAACGATAGAAGATCGGGTAGTCATCTATTCCAATGCTACCATATTGGGTGGAGAAACCATCATTGGTCATGATAGTATTGTAGGAGGAAATGTATGGATTACCAAAAGTGTTCCCCCTCATACCCGAATGTATCATCAGGCACAAGTCAAATATCAACAAGATCCCGAATTACCTACGCTTTCTAAGTTGTAATGGCTCCCAACAAATGGAGGTTCTTAAAATATTGTAAGAAAAATTTCCTAAATACCATCCATACATTAACTTGTATCTAAAGATATTTCATTAGATAACATATGAGCTCTGTTCTGGACTTAATTGGAAACACCCCCTTAGTAAACATTAACCACATCATACAAAAGCCCGGTATTACTGTTTATGGTAAGCTAGAAGGACACAATCCAGGTGGAAGCGTGAAAGACCGAGCTGCTTACGGTATGATCAAAAGCGCCTGGGATCGAGGAGAGATTAATAGAGATACCCGACTCATAGAAGCCACCAGTGGAAATACTGGAATTGCCCTGGCTATGGTTGCTAACTTATTTGGACTGGAAATTGAGTTGGTAATGCCAGAGAGTGCTACGATAGAACGGGTTAATACCATGAAGGCCTTTGGTGCCAAAGTTACCCTGACGCCTGCAGACAAAACCATAGAATATTCTCGTGAATATGCAGAGGCACAGGCAGAAAAAGAAGGATATTTCATGCTCAATCAGTTTGCCAACCCCGATAATTATGGCATGCATTACCGGACCACAGGCCCTGAAATATGGCGAGACACCCATAGTAAGATTACCCACTTTGTATCATCCATGGGTACTACGGGAACGATCATGGGTGTTTCACGCTTTCTCAAAGAACAAAATCCAGATGTACAAATTATCGGCACACAACCTACAGAAGGATCGCGTATTCCAGGCATACGTAGATGGTCTCCCGAGTTTCTTCCCAAAATCTATGAACCCCACAGAGTAGATCAGATCATAGATGTGTCTCAGGATGAAGCTACACATATGGCTCGAAGATTGGCCAAAGAAGAAAGTATCTTCTCAGGAATGAGCAGTGGAGGAGCGGTTACTGCCGTCACTAAATTGATCGAAGACCTGGAGGAAGGTGTGATTGTATGTATCATCTGTGATAGGGGAGATAGATATTTGTCTTCAGAATTATTTCAATTATGAAGGTAGCCATATATAAGTCAAATGATATTCGCTATCTCCTACATTCTTTGATCTTAAGCTTTAATTGCGTAGGATACAATAACTTGATATACTAAAATCATTTCAATTCCTGATTATATGAATCTTTATCTAAGGCTAATCATCTCCAGCCTACTTCTCATTGCATTTTCTGCATGTACACCTGTCGAGCCATCCATTGAGATACTTCGCGATCAAATCGAAGCTGAATTCGCGGAAGAACCTGGTACTTTTGCGTTAGCATTTAAAGATTTGAATACAGGAGAAGAATTACTGATTAATGAACGGGATTCTTTTCATGCAGCTAGTACCATGAAAACACCCGTATTAATCGAATTGTATAAACAAGCTGAAGAAGGAAAATTTGCCCTGTCCGACTCTATTGAAGTGATCAATACTTTTTACAGCATTGTAGACAGTAGTACTTATAGCCTTACGAGTGAAGATGATAGTGAAGGAGATCTGTATAACCAGTTGGGAACGAAACGAACGATTGCCGATCTGGCTTACGATATGATCATATACAGTAGTAATCTCGCTACAAATATTGTCATTGGATTGGTAGATGCCAGGGAAGTCACCCAGACAATGAGGCAGTTGGGCGCACCTGAGATTGAGGTCCTGCGTGGAGTGGAAGATATTAAGGCGTATCAGCAAGGATTGAGTAATTCTACCACTGCCTATGATCTTATGAAGATATATGAAAAGCTGGCTAATAAAGAGGTTGTTAGTCCTGAAGCATCTGAAGAGATGATCGATATTCTCCTGGACCAGCACTTCAATGATATTATTCCCGCACGATTACCCGATGATGTTAACGTTGCTCACAAGACTGGATCTATTACCGGGGTTCACCATGACTCAGGTATCGTCTTTCTCCCCGATGGTCGCAAATATGTCCTGGTAATCTTGTCAAAGGAACTCGGCGACTTCGATTCTGGTACAGAGACAATGGCTAAAGTTTCAAAGATGGTGTATGATTATGTAGACGACAGACGACAGAAAAGATGATTGGAGGGATTGGTGGAAGCCAATCCTGCCCTATGGGCACCCATGAACGATAGAAGACGACGATGGACGACGGACGATTGCTAGAAGATGGACATTAGACGACAGACAAGAAGGCAGGCCACAGACTACCATTTATCCATTCAACAATTCCTCAATTTATCAATATCACAATTTAACAATTCCTCAATATATCAATATATCCATTCTCAAATCCCGCACATTTTTCCTATCTTAATGAAACAACAAAGATTCCATGTCTATTGCGCTAATTCATATTCGATCGATTTATGCTGTTATAATCATCTTACTAACGCTTGTAATCAGTTGTCATAATCGCGAATATTCTTCCATAAGTGAGCTACCAGAAAGGGTAGATTACAATTACCATATCAAACCGATACTTTCCGATCGCTGTTATGCATGTCATGGACCTGATGATAATACACGTGAAGCTCAACTCAGGCTAGATACAAAAGAAGGGGCCTTACAGGCGCTCACAGAATCTGGAAAACCTGCTATTGTTGCGGGAAATCCGTCAAAAAGCGTGCTTTGGCAAAGAATTACAAGCCAGGACCCTCAATCTATCATGCCACCTCCTGAGTCTCATCTTACCTTGAGTGAATATGAAATCGCTGTATTGGGAAAATGGATAGATCAGGGAGCCGAATGGAAGTCACATTGGGCCTTTATTCCTCCACAAAAAGCACCGCTCCCCAATATCAAACAGAAAGATTGGATACAAAATGAAATAGATATTTGGGTTCTTGCACAATTAGAGCAACAGAACATTTCCCCTTCCCATAAAGCTGACAAAACACGCCTAATACGCAGACTCAGTCAGGACCTGCGAGGACTTCCTCCCACGCTACAGGAAATTGATACATTCCTTGAAAATGATCATCCAAACGCCTATGAGCAGTTAGTAGATCAGTTTTTATCGGATTCCGCTTATGGCGAGCGGATGGCGCTGGAATGGCTCGATGTCGCACGATACGCAGATTCGCACGGCATGCACGCAGATGGTTCCCGCACGATGTGGCCATGGCGTGATTGGGCCATACGGGCATTTAATCAGAATATGCCCTATGATCAATTTATTACCTATCAGTTAGCTGGTGATATGTTACCAGCACCAAGCAAAGAGCAAGTTCTTGCCACGGCTTTTCATCGAAACCATAAGAATAATACAGAAGCAGGAATTATTGATGAGGAATTTCGATTGGAATACGTATATGATCGCACCAGCACGACGGCCAAAGCCTTTTTGGGACTTACTATGGAATGTGCGCGGTGCCATGATCACAAATTTGATCCTTTATCTCAAAAGGAGTACTATCAACTAGCGGCCTTTTTTAATAATGTGGAAGAATTGGGCATGAGCGCGAATGATGGAAGTCATGGACCTAACCTACTCATGACTAGTGATTCTACAGATGCAGTCATAGCCCGTATAGATCAAAGAATTGCCAAGTTACAACAACGACAAGCCCTCAACACATCCGAATTAAACGCACAAAAAGCTTTCCTATCTCATATAGATAAGCATTCTTTCAATGCCACTCCCTTTCTATTACAACACTATCCGCTGGAAGAATTGTCCTCCAGAATGGGTAAAAATGGAAGAAAATATACCTTCTCAGACAATAATTCCGATGTATATGTCAATGGGCAACCTGAAATAGTAGAAGGGAGAATAGGGAATGCCTTCAGGTTTGATGACGAATTTGAATATTTGCACCTGAATGACATCCCGGATTTTGAAATCATGGACTCTTTCACGGCATCGGCATGGATCTTTACAGAGGCAAAAGGAACGCACCAAACCATCGTTGGGAATAGTGGAGCAAAGAATCATTTTTGGAGAGGATGGGAAATGACGTTGAATAATAATAATCATCTGAGGGTGAGCCTCATTCATGCACTTCCTGATAATTATATACGATTGGAATCCCAAACTACGATCCCTATACAGACATGGACGCATGTTGCATTTACCTATGATGGGTCAGCCAGCGCTAAGGGAATACGACTATATATCAATGGAAGACCTGTTGAAACAAATATAATTAATGATCATCTGTATAAGAGTATCAAGACAGTTGATAACCTCTTCCAGTATAACGCCCGCCCAGTGAGAGTAGCAAAAAGTTTTAGATCCAATACAGGCGATGATGGGATTTTCCAGGGAAAGATTGACGACATACGCATTCATATTCAAGCACTTACCTCGCTTGAAGTTGCATCTCTTGTTCCTGAATCAGAGATATGGGATCAACCTGTCTTACTATCCTCTCTGAATACACAGCACAAAAAAACTCGCAGGGCAGATTCTTCCATCACGAAAGAAATCTCGTCTCTACGGCAAAAACGGCTAGCGCTGATTGACTCAGTACCAGAAGTGATGATCCTTCAGGAGATGAATACCCCAAGGCAAATGTATGTATATGAAAGAGGAGACTATACAGCCCCTGGTGAAAAAGTAGATCCCGCTACCCCCACATCAGTACTTCCATTTCCTGACAGTCTGGAGACAAATCGAAAAGGACTCTCTCAGTGGCTCGTTCATACAGATAATCCCCTTACTGCTCGGGTAACCGTCAATCGATATTGGCAAATGCTGTTTGGAAAAGGACTTGTCGCTACTCCTCATGATTTTGGTAGTCAGGGAAATCTACCTACTCATCCCGAACTACTGGACCATCTGGCCATTTGGTTCATAGAACAAGGTTGGGATGTAAAGGCCCTTATCAAATATATCGCCATGTCCTCGACGTATCAGCAAGCTTCTTCCACCAGAGAAGATTTGATCGATCTAGATCCAGATAACGAGCTATTGGCAAGAGGCCCTAGTTTTAGGCTTCAAGCTGAGTTGATCCGAGATCATGCGTTGGCTGCTAGTGGCTTATTAGTACAACGCGTAGGTGGCCCCAGTGTCAAACCCTATCAGCCTCCTGGAATGTGGATTGATAAGACAAACTTTTCCAGTGCATTATTGCACTACGTGCAAGATACAGGGCAGAATGTATATCGCAGAGGAATGTATACCTTCATACGAAGAACCGTTCCGCCTCCGTCTATGATTGCCTTTGATGCTACAGACCGCTCCGATTGCATTTTACAGCGTCAAACGACCAATACTCCCATGCAGGCTTTGGTGCTGATGAACGATCCCCAATTTGTAGAAGCTTCTAAAGCATTGGGTACACGTATGTTAAAGGAAGGGGGTACAGCGATCGACAATCAGCTTACTTTCGGCTTTAGACTTGCTACGGGCAGATTCCCCAAGGATCAGGAGCTAGCACTCCTGGAAGATCTTTTTCAGGAAGAATATCAGCGATTTGCACAAGCTCCCGATAGTGCAGTTGCTTTGCTTGATATTGGCCAGTATTCCAGAGACACTACCTTAAATCTGGCTACTCACGCTGCAATGACCAATGTTGCCAGCATGTTGCTCAATCATGATGAAGCTTATATGAAGAGGTGAGTATATACTACGCCAATACTATAGGTTCTCCTTCTATAAACTCCTCATAATCCGGTGCTAAATACACCCCCCAACCAGGTTCTTCCGGTACATACCACTGTCCCTGATCAAATTGATATCCAGGTGAAAGCATCACATGCTCATTGTATCGAGAATCTTCCACGAAGGGAATATTAGCTTGAATCTTAGCAGCATGACAACTCATTAGTAATCCCATCTGACTTTGCCATACGTGAGGAATTAATTTTACATGTGGATATTTTTCAGCCATTCGAGCAATGTTCAAAATACTCGTAAACCCACAAGTTGGCATATCGGGTTGTATATAGTTGTATACTCTTGACTCACAGTATTCTTGAAAAATATCTATCCCGTTTTCCTGCCAAATATTTTCCCCTTCTGCAATAGGAATATGGAATCCTTCTTCGTGTAGCGCCTGATTGATCTTTTTGTACTGTTCCGTATCATCGGGAATCAATTCCTCAATAAAATACATTTCATAAGGGGCACATGCTTTGAGAAATTTCAAAGCCCAATCCATTTTATTCGCATAGCCATTATTCGCATCAGCCATAATATTGAAATTATTGCCCACTGCTTCCCGCAATGCGATAAATGCTTCAATATCCCGCGCTACACCAGCTTCTCCAGGCATCCATTTCCTGTTCCTTCCCACCTTGAGTTTCACTGCACGATATCCGTCTTGCTTGATCCGTTTCCCTAGTTGACCAATGACCTCCACTCCTTTTTCCTGAGCTATGTCAGCGAAGTATAAGGTTCCATCGTAGGGATCAATTTTTTCTTTTACACTTTCTCCAAACAGTTGATAAACAGGTACTTTTCTGACTTTACCAATAGCATCCAGGATAGCACTTTCTATCCATGAATAGTTGGCATCCAGGACGTATTTCTGTGTAGTAAGCGTAACACCCGTAATTTTTTCATCCTTCCATTGATATAGCGAAAAGGCATCCTTCCCAATCAGTTTCTTTATTTCCGCTAGGACTTCCTCATTTATAGGACGATATCCCACAGTGCCAATTCCTACTGTCCCATCTGTCAATTCTACCAAAACGGTTCTCCTGGTATGTCCTTTGATTCCCTTGGGCTTTTCGTCATAGGAATTGGGACCAATGAAACGGTAGAAAGAACCGCTGGCTGCGAAAATAGTGATTTTCTTTATGCCAGGGCCTTCATCAATAACTTGATGAAGACCTGTAGCTAAGATGCGACTTTCCCCTAAAGCAATAGGAAAAAGGCTTGTTGTCTTTAGGAAATTGCGTCTGGAGAGCATTGCATACATGATTAGTTTTTTTAAGACTCCAACATGACATCCTCCACAAAGGGCTGATTATAGAAACGTTTCCCCGTAGTCCTGTAAAGTGTATTTGATATTTAGTGTATAATTAGCCATGATTCTAAGTTCAATTTCTTAAAAAATACACATTTGGTTATTGAAATAATAATACTTTTTAAACTATTAGTTACAATATTCAAATTATCATTAATACTTATTGATTTCTAAATGCGCTAGGGCTTTGTTGGACGTATTTCTTAAAAAAGTTATATCTTAATAAAATTCTCTCCGCTTGTATGGGACAGGTTTAGCCTGCTTCCCAACAAAAGGATCTAAACGAAATACATTGAATTGCCCTTTCTGATGGACATTTTCAGGAGTCCCATCAATTTTTCTTTGATATAATTCTTGAAGGCTTTCAGATTTATCTTCATCGGCAGTCCTATGAATTTCAAACGGAACGCTCATATTGGAATACATTGTACATATTTATCAGCATACATCATATAGGGGCACATATTTCCATCTCTGCTTATTTCATAAGCTTTGACATATCTTGATCAGGAGCAACACTTCTGAAGGTGAATTTCCAACCATTTTCGGTTTTTTTGAAGCGATCTTTCATCACAGAAGTCCCCATAAAGCTTCCATCACGCTTGTTCATAATATAAAGATATCCTGTAAACTCGGCGTTATCTCCATTGACTTCAACTACTGGATTCATAACTAAATGCCTGGTACCTCCCATTTCCTGGGTCATGGCATAAAAACCCTTGAGCCATTCTAAATAAGGAACTGCTTCGTTGAAAGAACCAAATGGACTTTCAAAGACGACTTCGCCATTTGCCCACAGGGCCATGTGTTCCTCAAACTTACCTTCATCGAAATACATTTCTGCAAGGCTTTCCAGGTTGAGGATTTGATGATGATTGTTTTGCATATATGAAATATTTAATAAAAGTAATTCATTGACCTTCTAAACCTATTCTGTGTTTTGTTTTTCAATGTGTGTTTTGAGTTGTTGGTTCATTTGCTCGAAGCCCTTAGGAGCATTTTTCATCATAGGTTGCTGTTGAATAATAGGAGCAAGTATACCACGATATTGCTCCTTGTTTACCAGGAGGGTTTTTCCTTCCTTCTCTTCAAGTTCAAACATATGTTCCCCATCGAATATACCAGGCATCCCTGTCCTCGCAATCCAACCCCATTTCTTGTATTTTACCCAGTGGTTAATGGTAGGAGAAAATGTATAAGGCTTAGCTCCTTCGACTGATAGCCTCAATGTTATTTTTTCCCCAGGAGCGACCTTTCCTCCCAAAAAATGAAGTTGATCATTCCAGTTTTCATATTGACCCATTTGGACTAAAGTATCCCAAACTTTTTGAGGGGATGCCTCAATCAATGTTTCTGCCCGAACTTCAAAACGGTATCGTGATAGTAACAGCAACATTACTAACAACAATACTCCAACAAGTAAAAATATCATCATTTGAAAAATTTTAATCTTTCTTTACCTAAAATTCCCGAGCTTTCGTCCCCTAGAACAAAATAGTTTTGTAATAATTTTGGTCCTGAGTAATTCTCCGTCACAGTGTAAACCGAAAGCAAAATCTTTTCATTATCTTATTGAGTTTCCTAATTATGTTAAAACATAACTAGTTATAACAAAATATGTTTCAACATATATTTAAATGAGCAAAGATATGATATCAAGTTACTGACTTTCTGAACTATTGATTCCTCAATTTATCAAGTAGAAAATTGAGTTGATTAGCTTCCTCTTCTGTAAGATTATCAAGTGACTTAATTTTTCCCATTAATTCCCCATTAACCTTCTTCACCAGTATCAAACCGGCATCTCTCAGCGAGATAGACATTTGTCTACGGTTTTCTGGATTCAACTCTCTTTCCACGAGCCCGAGTTTAACCAGTTTATCCAATAAACGGGTGACATCCCTGCCTTTGTCCATCATCACCTCTTTGATCTCTTTTACAGTACATTTTTCTGGGTGCTTTCCTTGAAGAATGCGCAATACATTAAAGTGTTGTGCCAGTAAATTGTATGTACTAAAAACGGTATTGATTTCCTCATCAAACCATTTGTAGGTAACATAGAGGTTGACCATTGACTTGTGGAAGGTGCTTGAAAATCCTTTCACCTGTATTTCATCTTCAATCATCATACGCAACTACATCTGTTGTTGCAACAAATATAGCATTTACATGCATTTAAGCGAAACCTTACGTAAGAAGTATCCAGGCATTACTTGTTTTGACAGATAGGTTGACAGTGTAATGTGGTATTTAAATTCACCGCTCTCCATCTACACAAACGGCCTAGCAAGGAGAGAACTGAGATAATTATTATCACTTGAGAATTACTCATTTACAACTGGTTTAAGAAATTTCGCTTTAAGCATACCTATTTGATTGTTATAGTCAACGATCCACCATTTTCTATTGGGTTTGTCAATCACTTTTACGCGGTCTCCTTCGATCAAGGTAAGAACATCAATCGTACTTTGTTCCGGAATTCCCCTGAATTTGGTAGCACCAGTCAATTCGAAAAATGTTTCTGCTGAAGATAAAGAAGTTTTTGAGTCTTCGCTGTTATCTAGGGGCTCGCTTTCACGTGTTAGACTGGATGGACTGTTTTGAGCGACGGGTATAGGAATAGAAGCCTCTTCCTCGGCATCCAATGGAATGAGTATAGCCTGTTTCTTGTCTTGCGAAAGTTTAGGTTTAGTCCCTGTATCATTCGATTTCACAGTTCGAAACATATCCACATCTATTTTGGCTAACGTCACTTGATCTTCCAGATCGTCGGGCTTGATGTAGATGTTTTTACTGACATGTCCTCTATGATGAATGATAATTTCATAAAATCCTGTCCGATCTAGGGTAAATATGACATGATCGTCAAAATATTTCTTCAATATTTGCTCCTTTTCAGCTCTTCCCTTGAATTTATAGATGATAATCTCCGCTTGTATCAAAGACGCATACGTCTCAAAATCCCTACTAAATAATTTGACCGTATATTTTTCTCTGCTTTCACCATGTGGTGAATGAGGTTGATAGGGAGATGCTACATGTAATGACGAATCCTCAACTTGAGAATTTACAACTGTTGTAGTATCAGTTGAAGCCTGAGTAATCTTAGCGTTTTTTTCTAACCTGTATTCGATTACTTGTTGCTGGTGTGAGGATGTTCCCCTGAGCATTTTGCCAAAATTGAAATTTATTCCCACTTGTGCCTGGATGCTTTGAGTAGATTCCCAATTGAACATGGAAGTAACATTTTCTGACAATGCATACAATTGAAAAGCTCCTATATCCAGAGATATTCCTGCCCCCACTGTAATCGGATGATATCTGTGGTGCATGATAGATCCTGTTAAACCCAGAATTTTACCTAAGCTATAATTACCTACTACAGCAAGTGCTATATCATTTGTGCGATTATAATTTACTGAGTTTAGTATTAATCCAACAGATGCATTGGGGGAAAAATAGTAATTTCCACTCAGGTTAATGGTTAGGGGAAGCGGAGTGGTGTACGTAAGTGCTGTTTTAGCTGGCTCACTATTGAACAAATTGTCTATCACATCTCCCCATGTCTCCTCATTCTCTTCGATATTCACAGCACTAAACGTAAGATTATTCCCGATAATTTGTTCATTGATCCCTTGATCCCAATTTATCTGACCTATATTTAAAAGACTTAGACCCAATTCAATATCATCGGTAATCTGATATGTACCGCCAAAGTCAAAAGCAAACCCTCTATTACCTTCGGGAAAGGCCAATGACATAATATCTGCGTTTTCAATGTTTGCCAGTCCACTGGAAAGAAGTTGCCATTGGTTATCAACTTCAAATTGCGTTCCCACTCCAGGATAGCGTAATGTTAGGCCATTATTTATCGACCATATATTAAATATCCCCTGTAAATACCGTATTCTCATCCCTGCAGATAGATTGGGAAGGATTTGTCGTGCATAACCCACTGAATACGACCGGTAGTGCAATCCATTGATATCCTGCGCACCCAGATCATACGTGGTTTCCATGTTTTGATTCTGTAATTGGTTTTGTTCGACATCCCACAACATTTGCGCAAAGCGTCGATCAAGTGTACTACTCATATGAACTACATCCCCAACGTCAAGATGGATATAGCCTTTACCTATACGAAATCCAACATTAAGGGCCCTGATTTCTGCATTCATTGATAAGCGTGTCGTTCCACTTCCCATTTCATTGAATAACATTTCATAGTCATTATCCCCGGAATCAAATATCTCTGTAAGTGTTAGGTAGTTCATGCTAGAATTACCCATCCCCAGTTTAGTTCCCGACAATAATGGAAATCCCACGTGAGCTTTCATTAATGGAATCACACCCGGGTTAGTAAGATGAGATTGAGGTATGTGATGCATATTTTGTAACAGGACTGAATGTTGGGATAAAGAGGTTGAAGTAAGCCCTATACAGATGAATAACAAATAAATGCTGATTTTAACATTATACTTGTATGGCTGAAATATGAATGAATAGGCAAGGCATAATTGCTGTTCTGAAAATAGGTTTATGATAGACATGATGGAATAACGGAATTTCTTTATCGAAAATATTCGATATAAATATATTTAATATTTTTTATTTTTCAATAAAAAATATAATGAGTTGCTTCATACAACCCATTCATGTTAATGTTTAGCAGAATGAGCGGTTTTCAGATCCCGATCATTTCTTAGAATTCTGTATTGAAGGAATGGAATAATCCGTGAACCTTATAGGCCTATGGCTTACTATTCTATATACAAAACGATTCTGCGATATGCAGTAAGACTAGGGGTACCTTGATCTTTAACTCGTAAAATGATATGAATTTCTTTACCAGCAGCATCTTGAGGAATGGACATATTCGTTTTATTTTTATATACACTACTTAAGGATACCTCACCTGTGTAAGATCCTGCTTCGGGATATATCATCCAGTGAAAGGACAAGGAATCACCATCAGGGTCATGAGAGCTGCTGGCATCCAATATCAACTGACTACCTGTAGTTACGGACTGATATACCACTTCCTGGTCTGTGCCTATATTGAGTCTGGCTACAGGAGGATGGTTGGCTTCATCATATGTACTCACACACCAGTCCATTCTGGCAGCAAATGCATGTTGAAAATCCGGACGCCATCGCCAGACAGCAGCGCGGGCAGAAAACAGGTGTCCGACACTGTCCTTAGCATCGCGAAAATAACCTGATTCATCTTTGATAAACCTTCCTCCCCAGCCTCCATAGCCGGGATAGTCGGAATTCTGTAAGCCATTATTGAGGAAGTAAAACCACGAAGGCGTGTCTCCCTCTTTCATAGCACTATATGGGTTAGGTGCAGTCCATGTCTTTTGCGGATATAATGCTCCCAGTGGACCATGCCTTTCGATTATATGCTCATTTAACCATGTTAGTGATGTAAGATCCTCATCTCCCCCCAAATACATACCACGAAAAACTGCTTCTCGCTTATCTTTCCCAGTGGGAGCTTTATTGAGGATATAAAACAGGCCAGGATGTTCGTCCCAGATTCCCTGGAAAATATTGTCTTGGTCAGCGATATCATATACCCTGACTTTTGAGATAAAAGTTTGATAAGCTTGAGTATTCCGGGTATTTTTCACCTTCCAAAGCGCCTGTGCCAGATCAGTCTGCCCTCCCCAGATACAAATATTAAGAAGTTTTTCATCTTCTTCGTCCACCATTTGAATAATCCATTCAGAGGCTTCCGTATCATAGCCTTCACCGATATACTCCCAGCCTCGCTGCCGATTACCTGTTTTGATTTTACCAAGCAATTCATCTGGTAAAGGATATTCTGAATCGTGTTTGATCAAATGATCATACACCTCACCATAAGCAGTAATGATCTCTCTGACCAAATCCGGACGTACCACAGCTTCCTTTAGTTCACCTGGAGTGCCAGAAGCAGAAGTGATAATCCCTTCGATGTCAAATTCATTGGCAAATACCATCAACCGGATCAGCGATTGCTGATCATCCGGATCACCACCTATATCAGTTGTTATCAATAAACGGGGCTTTTGAGCCCAAACAGAAGGAGATATACCTACAATGAGGTACAATACAGCGATAATGATAAAATGTGATTTCATATGACAAATATTCAATCCAGGAACTTAATACAATATATCAAAAACGAGGAAGTGTATAGAAATAACTCCCCTTCACTTTTACTACGCATTCTTTCACTTTTTTTGTATTTTACCCCTTACGATTAAAG
>CAZZEC010000117.1:0-19714 GCA_964652565.1 uncultured Bacteroidia bacterium | reverse complement strand
GATTCTGATACACTTATTTACTCCTCAGCTATTTGTACTCGAATACCCTCTGAGTGGCTCATAAACTCAGGAGCATACATACATTGAATGGTCGTAATTCCATTGGAATAATCCCCTTGGTGTGTAGCGCGGAGCGGATACTCAAACACATGGGTTCCCTTAGGTAAATACTCAAAGAAGAAGTGCGTAGCTTCATCTCTGGTACTTTCATAATAGCCCAATCCGCCTCTGACTTTGTACTGAGAAAAGACATTGATAGGCTCAAAACCTGCTGCCCGCATATCTTTCATGTGGACATACTCCATGTCTCTATCTACAATTATCTCTACGCGAACCACTGCCTTATCACCAGGCTGGAAACTTACTGCTTCGTCAACAGGATCAAGTTGAGGTCCTGCATCCGTGTTGCGCTCTATATATAATCCTTTATTGATGGTTAATGGAGTCTCGGCAAAAGTTATGTTATCCAGCTGTTCAAAGTATTGCCAATAGACCGCTCCCCATGCTATTCCCGGTGAGGCTTTTTTTACAGTAATATTTCCCATTTTCGGAGTTATATTCTCTGCTGACCAATTCTTTTTAACATATCCTGTCCCCGCTTCTGCATTCAATTCGGGATCTTGAGAAGGATTTATATACTTATCTCCCAGTTGAATTTCAACTGATTGAGTTTCTGCTAGAAGATTGACCCCCGTCTCTATCAATGCATTACACGCTGCAACTGTTGCCCTTGTAGTTTCCCAATCATTTGTCTGTTTATTTTTTAATAACCAGATCTTCATTTCCTCTACGCTTTCCTGGTCATCTTCAACTTCATCGAAAGCCTCAATCAACAGTGCCTGCTTCTCAATGTCATTTTGATACCAATAATACCCCCTTTGATTACCTTTCCAATACATCCCCAGTTCTTCGTTGAATACTGCGTTTTCCTTCAGCGATCGAATAATTTCACTGGCCATTTCTTTCTCTCCATTTCTATCGATAGCCAAAGAGATCATTCCTTGCATATACTGACTTTTGTCAAGCCAATACTCCTTAGCCTGTGAATAGTAGTAATCGTATGCCGCTTGTGTCCCTTCTGCCATGGCCAAGTCTGTGTAAAAGGACCGCATGTAGAGATATTGTATCTGTGCATTATTCAAATGATCCTCCTGTAGATCTGCCCCATATTGCTTAAGCAATTGATAATCTTCCTGAATAGCCAGATCGAGAAAGGTGACAGCGTTTTCTATCATCCCTCCTATTTCTGCATCTCCTTGTACATTATCCAACCCAAGATGTTGCAAATGCCCCAATCCTATAGCTATCAATTGAGTAATGTATCTACTAGGGGGCATGCCAGGGAACCAGGAAAATCCTCCATTATTGTATTGACGCTCTTGTAATTGACGATACGATCGCTGTAGCTCATTTTGCATGCGATTGATGTCAAAGAGTATTCCCAATCGCTTTTTGCGTTCAACTTCACTTTTAGCGTTGAGTAACCAGGGAGTTTCACGAAGGAGTATGCCTTTGAGCTCTTCATTTTTTTCCAAATTAGACACTAATGAGGATTGAGCATTTTGTTCATCCACAAGTTTCCAACGTTCAAATGTCCGTTGGATAGCAGGATCACTATTTGCTATATGAGAGGCTAATGAGTTCGCATAAAAACGGCTATAAATCTGTTCTGTACACTCATAGGGGAACTCCATCAGATATGGCAATGCCTGTACTGCATACCAAATGGGATTAGACGTAAATTCAAGGGTTAATTGATGTTGCTTCAGTGTATGAGATGTATCCGAAGCCATCAGTTTCTCAAATTGGTAACTTTTTTCGGTCTCTCCTCTTACAGCTAAGGGCAAGGCTTCAGTAACCAACATGCTGTTTTTCAAAACAGGTAATACATGTTCTTCTCCGTCTGAGAATTCCCCCGCCTGAGCTACAATACGAGTTACTATCGCCTGAATTCCTTCAGGTACCTCCACTTCCCAGTTTAATACCAGATTCTCTTCAGGTTTAATATTAAAGGTCTTGTTACCTTGATAAAATTGGAATTTACTATCTAATGGCTCCATGGTGTACGCATCCAACAACTGAAGTTCCGAACTACCCGTGAGTACCTCTTCAGTCATATTGGAAAGCTTGGCACTGATTACTACACGATCTCCCTCACGTATGAAACGGGGAAGATTTGGTTGAACCATCAATTTCTTCTTTGTTACGAGTTCCCCAGTAATCGTTCCTATTTTCAGATCCTTGGTATGTGCCAATCCCAGGAATTTCCATTTAGTCAATGCCTCGGGAATGGTGAATTCTATAATAACTTCTCCTGAGTCATTAGTGGCAAGATGGGGATAGAAAAAAGCGGTTTCGTTGAAATTTGTTCGAATATCAACTTCACTGAAGTCTACATCATCATTTACGGCACCTTCAGCACTTTTACGCAATTTTTTCCCTGGAGCTTCTTCAAACTGTTCGGTTGTCGCTTCATCAGCCATAGTAGAGCTATCTGCTTCTCGATTTACACTGGGAGGTGATGGAGCAGCCATTGCCTCTACCCCTTGAGCTTGAGCCATTACCATATTTCTACCTCTAACAGAGAATTTTCGGCCAGAATATGACCCATAAAACAAATCAAAGCCGTTCAATTTTTGATAATTTCTCGGAGTGATGTAGCCTATGGACGGATTCCAATTCTGTGCCAATTCCTGTGCATATTGCACACCAAAGCCATCCGCTCCATTCCAGTTGAGCTGACGATAATAGGAGGGATAGGGAAATAGGCTAAAATAATTGGCTCTAAAGGCATCTAATGAGGCATCATACAGTGTAGCTACCATCTCAGCTGCAACCTTATCTTGTTGACTTCCTGCAATTTTGATCGTCCATCTATCTTTCTCTCCGGGTTGAAGTTCTGAACGGAATGTTCCCCAGGTTAAGTTTAATTCTTTATTATCCCAAGGTATGCTAATGGTAGTGGGTTGCTGAATAAATTGGTTGTGGTATACGACTGTAGCAGTTGCAGTAATATTGCCACGGTAAGACTCCAATACGGGAATTTCGAGTTCATTCTTTTTCTTTCCTTTTAGTCTGATCAGTTGTTTATCCAACAATCTCCCATCTTGTTCTAATTCGTATAGTACCCATATTTTTTTCTCGCTTGTCATGAGACGTAGCTTTAACAGATCACCAGGTACAGCACGAGTAGCATTTACCCAACTCGTAAGTACCATTGGCAAGGGCGCTTTACGAGCATTCAGATCTATTAATGTAAAATATTTTTGGACCTTTATCTCTCCATTCATTGCGATAAATTCTGCTACATATTTACCTGGTTCCTCATCCGATAATTGATCCAGTGGTAAATCCCTCGATTCTCGTGTATCAAACTCAAACTTGGTAACAATCGCCTCTCTCTCCCAGCTTCTGTAGTCATCTTCCTGCTCATAAGGGATATGGGGAAATAGTTCTTTAAATGCCTCTTTACTGATCATTTGGGTATCAGGACGACTCCACTTTCTATTTTTGTAAAGATGGTCAGGAGTTGCTAATCTGTATATGACCAGATCTCCTTTCACAGGATCTTGTATCACTCTTAAGACTTCACTTTCAAATTTCAACATTCCCGGCTGATCCTTATCTATCTGGTCTGGAAGTTCTATATCTACGACAATGGGTACATATCCCGCTTTAATGGAAGCTTCCTGAGAATGTGTCTCTCCAGTAATATCTGTTACATCTACATAAATTTGGTACGTAAAAAATGGATTGCTTTCTTTAGGAATAGACAGATCGGGGGTTAATGGAAAAGAGATGACAAACTCACCCTTTTCATCTGTTGAAGTTACCCCGTTGGTGATTTCTTTAGCTTCTACTTGAGGATAAGGCCTCCATCGATAGATACCTCTCCAATAAGGAAATTGAGCATTGCGTACAACGCGATAGCTAACTTGTGCCTCGTTCAGGGCAATACCGGAAAAGGTCTCAGCAATACCTTTAATTTCTGTTGTATCGTTGATTTGATATTGATTTTGTAACGAGTCAAATCTCACTTCAAATTTGGGTCGCTTGTATTCTTCAACAGAGAATGAAGTACTACCTCCACGCGTTTTGATAGACATATTCCCCAATAATCCTGTAACAGGCGCAGTAAAAGAACCACTAAAGCTTCCATATTCATTGGTAGTAAGTGAAACTTCATCTACTTTCTGGCTGTTGACATCCCATAACGTAACTTCAACGGGAAAGCGCGATTTCAGAGCGTGTTGATCGTTTTCCTTTTCCAGTACAATCCCCTTATAAAATATGGTTTGTCCTGGTCTATAAATTTTTCTATCTGTAAAAAAATGCGTTTTTATTTGCGTCTTATCTTGAGGTTCTCTCCTGTATGCATAAGCATACAGTCCTTTACTCCTGTAAGTGTGATTTCCAAGTGTAAAAGCTAGTTCTAACGTACGATAGTCCTTGGGAGCAGTCATACGCATATACCCCATCTCGTTTGTAGTATGTGAAGTACCAAATTCATTGTACTGCCCTTGATCATAATCCCATTCATACGCTTGAATACGCACTCCTTCCAGGGGCTCTCCCTTCTCCCTGTCCATTACATATACTTCCAGGTTGCCACTGTGATGATTAATTCTGTGATAATAACTGATATTACTCACCTGAGTCCAGGCATATGAAATAAAGTGCCTGTTAAATGAAAAATCAGGGTTATCAGAAACTAACAAAACATAGCTTCCACGATCTGCCTTGTCTACTTTTATTTCAGTAGCATGCTTCTGAAAATCATTTACTTCAGGTAGCTCTACTACCCATTCATGTTGGATTTCCTGTCTCAGTAGTAACTCGACTAATTTTTGCCTGTCATATCCATAAGAAGTACGCTGAATATCTGGTGCATGGACCAACCGAAAATATACTGTATCTACATTTCTAAAAGATAGCTTTGATAAAAATGGGGCATTGGGAAGGTTCACTTCTTCTACTTCGAGCTTCAAACTCCGAACTTCAATTTGCTTTTTTATCGCTTCGCAAAGACGTTGCCCCCTGGTTTCAGGAAATTTCTCAATCACGGACAAACATATATCCCTCGCTTCCTTGAGTTCCCAACGATGATCATCTCCGACTAAAGGGTCGTATTGTTGACCTCTCGTTATATATAGCCTGGCAAGTTTCGCATACACCTCCCCAACAACGGGATGTTCTTTATGATTTTCAATCAACTGTCTGATGCATTTTTCATATTCATTATCTAAGCCCTCTCCACTAGCGTTAGCTCTGAGGAAATCCAGACGTTGCAAGTCGAGATCAACCAGTACGAATGAAGTACTATTTTCATTATTGAGATGAAAAGTCAACAGATCTTGATAGATATGAGTAGCAAGCAATACAGAACTCAATGTATCAGTAGTTTGAAATGTCAAGTCCACAAATTTCTCTGCATCAACCAATACTTCTGCTCCAGATAGCTCAAATTTATTTACCGGTTGCGTGATCATGGATTCATCAGCAGAAAAATACTGAAGCGCTTCATGTGCAAGAATATCAAAAAGTGTAGGTCTATATATGATGTCGGAGGAATCTCCTTCATGTAATAAGTATTCAAGATCGGATGTTGGGATTTGCCTTAGGGTATCTGTTTGTGTTAGGGAAGATTGAAAATGGTATGATATCTCTCTGTGATATTGTCTGGCATCCCAGGTTAAAAAATCTTCCGGAGCAACTGAAACCGATGTTCTTTCCATTATTTCCCAGCGATTAGCCTGATAATGTTGCCAATAATATAGGGCTAAATAGGTGTGGAGTATTTGTTTAATAGGAGCCTGTGCGTCTACAATAGCCTGACTAAATTGTTTAACCGCCAATTGTTCACTATTTTCTTCAATCACAGACTGGTACTTCACCTTATATATCAGCGCTTTTACTTGATGAAGCGAAGTACTATCGTAGTTTATAGCCAGTTGATATATATTTTCCACTTCATCTAAAGCGGTACGTGTAAGTCCTTTTTTCTCTAATGAATCAACTTTATTCCACAATTTGGGAAAGTCAATTGCAGCACTATCTCCTTCAGGATTCTGAGAAAATATACTCATACTGATTATTATGAAAAGGAAGGTGTGTAAAATACGCAACAAGTTCTGATGCATGGTTTTCAGGATTTCTTGAATACTTACTGTTCAATTAAGATAAGAAAATTTTATCAACCCCTATTAAGGGGTTACTTGAATCATGTGCAATTACTATGCTGCCTTATACGGAACTAAGTGAGGAAAGATTAGTAGTTGGGATTTTCTATAGGTATAACAATAAAAAAACCGTCTTCACCCTGAGGCTGATATAAAGGCATTAAGATCTTGCCACTGAACGGACAAATGACCTCCCCATTTACATCTCTACCCAATGGTTCACCTTTATATACTTGATGGAAGTTGGTGAATCCCCTATACATGTGAAACGCATCATCAGGTGATATACTGTGTCTATATATCACTTTTACATAGTGAGGAAGATTCTTAGCAGCGTTGATCAAACGCTCGTGATACTCGTCTAACTGCGGTATTGACGTAGCATTTATGCACCCTATCTTTTCCAGCATAATCCATATTGCAGCCTCATGTAAATCGATTGAATTGGGGTCTAAATGTTGGCCTGCTTCAAATGCTAATCCCCTGATACATCTGTTAATCATGAATGTATTGGTAGTACATTTCAGTGTATCTGCTAATCCGAATACAACGGGTACGTGTAAAGCAGAAGCCAGCTCATTATTATTGAAATGAGGGGTCACAATGCTAAACAAGCCATTGGGAGCAGAAGTAGTATGTAAATCGATCATGTATACATCATCCTCCTTACGATTACGCGTATACTGTTCCACCGTATTGACCAACTGCAAGAGCTCTTTATCCTCAACCAGTAGTTTTTCTTTCTCGTTTTTCTTTAATTTCTCGATATAAGATTCTTCCCAAATCCGGTTTAGATCCACATCCATAAATCTGGTCCTTGCTTTTAACGCCTGAAGATTTCCTCTTAACCCCACCATGTATCCCTGAAAAGAAGGGTTTATACCAGAAAGTTTTTCAAATACGCGCATCAGGGCTTCTACTCCAGCAGATTCATTGCCATGTATACCTCCCAGTACTATTAACAAAGGCCCTTGTGCGGGATTTCCAAATGTGCCAATTACACGACCAGCCTCCAAATTCATAAATTAAAATGTTATCAATATCTAAATTCCTGTAGCTACTTCCATAGATACTATTTGTAATATGTATAGAGTATTTGATCCAGAATTTTGTTTGTTCTTGAAGCTGTATGCCCTGTGCTGGGAGATATACCCTTACCCCTTAAATGTGCAACTACCTGCTTAATAAGTGGAAGTTGGACATGTTTGGGATGAGAAATGATCTTTTCATGAATACCCTGATCATTTTCCATATGAAGGGGGGCTAGCTTAAAACAGGGAAAAACGATCTTACCTTTGCTCCCGATTATTTCAATTTCGTCTCGCTCTTGTCCAGGATCAGTAGAAAAACACCACATTCCAGATCCTATGATTCCTGACTCAAACTGAAAAGTAGCTGCAACAATATCTTCTGCTTCATACAATCCCCCTTGGTTGGAAACTTGACTTGTCACAGAAATAATAGGCCCCAGGGTATATTCGAGCAAATCAAATTGGTGAGATGCTAAATCCACAAAATATCCTCCTCCTGATATAGAAGGAATTACTCTCCAATTTTGCGTATCCACGTCAAAATCATCTGCTCGCGGACCTCTATACATCTTTATATTAACAAGCCGAATTTCGCCAATCTGCCCTCGGTCTATCCAATCTTTTACATTGAGAAAATAGGGTAAGCATCTCCGATAATATGCTACAAACACAGGTAACTGTACTTCTTGTGCTTTATCCATGATGCGTAGGCACTCTTTGTAATTCATGGCCATAGGTTTTTCTATGTAAACAGGTTTGCCGTGCTCTAGCGCAGCAATAGCATAAGCTGCATGCATATGAGGAGGCGTAGCAATATATACTGCGTTTACATCGGGATCCTGGAGAAGCATATCTGCGTTGTCATACCACTTGGGTACCTGATGTCTTTGTGCAAAATCTCGGGCTTTATCCTTATCCCTTCTCATAACGGCATGTAAATTTGAATGAGAGACCAGATTAAATGCAGGTCCACTTTTCATTTCACATACTTTTCCTACTCCCAAAATCCCCCAGCTGATTTGATCCATGTTCATGAATGACTAATTATACTGCTATACTATCAAATTTTCTTTACCCGTTCAATTTCCAGACTACACATCCTTGGTTTTTCTACTTGCTGTAATTATTTCCACAATTTCCAACTCTCTGTAATATCTTCCGTATGTTGTCATGTAAGCGACTTAATTATCAATAGGTATATCACCAATCCAAACATTTAATCCTTATATATCCCCTACATTTACCCTATCAAAGGATTTTTTACAGCTATAACAATACTGGAGAATTATGAACACAGCAAGTAGTATTCCTGCATTTCAAGGGAATCATATGCCTCTTTCTAATCTTTTTGCTTATATCAGAGATCTATTTGATACTACAGACCCTATCTATAGATTTCGGGACACAAAGCAAGTACATTGGAAACTGGAAGACTGGTCAACGATCGCGTCAAGTCAATCTCCAGATATTATAAATATCCAGTGGAGTGATCCATACCTCCCTTGGTTAACCCTTCAAAAAACTGCTCTTGCTGAAGTTACCGTCCCAGCAGAAATTGCACACTGGGTCGCTATCATAGACCACCCCCATGCGCCCTCTACCTTATCCCGACGGAAAGAAATCGTCATCAAATTTGAACAGGACTCCGATCGGGTTGATGCTTTTGACGCTTTCGCACCACGTATTCAAGGTAAGAGTTTGGAGGAAGTACGTGAAGTTGAGATTCCAGATATTCTCAGAGGGTGGATTGACTTATCACTGGTCGATGAACAAATATCTATACAACGTAAAGACCGCATTGAAAAATTTGATGCCGATGACCATAGGGTTCAAATGGTGGAAACATTTGAACGGGTTTTTAACAATAATCAACAACAAAATTGGTATGCCGCTCAGATCAATGAGTTGTATGAATCCTTACATACGCTTTACTATGAATTAACTTCTCATCCTCAGGCACAATTATATTTGTCTTTTGGTATGGTATCTGGAGAGATAGGGGGAGAAAAGTATCAAAACCACCTATTCCATTTCCCTTTACAACTTAAACTGACGAAGCAACAAATCCGCATTGAAGCAGACCCTTTGGCCCAGGCTGTAATATGTGAACAACACCTTATCCCATTATTGGAAAAACACTTTTCTGAAGAAAGTTCCTATTCCATTCAAGCCAAACAAGATGAAGTTCTAAAGCAAGTAGACTTGTTTAATAGTAATCACGTGCCCCTACAATGGGATATTCCCTTTGTGAAAGAAAAATTTCACAAAACTGCGGAAAATATTCTTAAGGTATTTCCAAAAGTACACGATCAATTTCTCAACGATAGAGAAATTAACCTATCATTTTATTCTGATGTACCTAAAGATGAGATTGCGCTGAGTTTTTCACCGGTAATACAGGTAAAAAAGGAAGAGCCCAGATTCCACATTGCCAGAGATGCCTCCCGTATAATCGATATCATAGAAGAATTAGTTGAACAGAAACGACAGGATGAAGTACCTGTTTACTTTCAAAAACTATTTACCGCTTCTAAACAGGATCATCCTATACACATCGTACATAAACGCCCGGCTCCAGTAACTCAAACAGTATCAACACCTGAAGTTCTCCCTAGGGTTCTTTTTCCCCTTCCCTATAATCAAGAACAAAAAGCGATTGCTTACAGGTTAGAAGAACAGGATGCTGTCACAATTCAAGGTCCTCCGGGGACTGGTAAAAGTCATACCATCGCAAATATTGCCTCCCATTATGTAGCTCAGGGAAAGTCTATTTTAATTGTTTCCAAAAATGCTAAAGCACTGGAAGTGATTCGCAATAAATTGCCAGATACCCTGAAACCTTTAGCTGTCTCCTGGATGGAATCAGATAACAATATAGAGCAGCTCAAATATGCGATAGATGCATTAAAAGATCATCTCAGCCGACCCTATTCCCAAAAAGAAGTACAAGAATGTGAAGACCGTCTCCAGGAATGTGAAGCCAAATTAGACGAAAGCGTAGAAGCATTACAAAGACTTTTTTCGTTACATGAGCAACGCATCACCTTAGAAAACCCCTATACAGCACACACCGAAACCAAACTTGCTTCAGAATGGGCTAAATGGTTGATCAATTATCCTGTAAAAAGCCAGTACCTCAAGGAATATATTCCTTCTGAATGGTATAAGGAAATTCCCGTCTGGATTGCAGAATATATAGAACTGGCCTTTCAGGTACCTGAAACCTATCTCTCATTAACTCCTCATGAATATCCAGATCCCATCAATTGGATTTCGCCTGATGTACTGACAGAATACTGCGAACAGTTGAAGGATATCTCACGACAAATAGACATAACAGATTATAAAAACATACCTGTTTATCAAATAGACCAATCGTTCCTGCAAAGGTGGGAGGTAGTAGAGAATTATCTCGAAACCCTGGATCAGTCCCAGGATTATATTCAACAACCTAATTTTGATTTTATAGAACTTGCACACATGTTTTCCAAACACCACCATGTCATCCATGCGGCAAGGAAGAACTTTTGGGAACATGAATGGGATCTCAGCCCTGTAGAGGATGAAGAACCTGAAACGTTGTTAGAGCAAGCCTTAGGTCTAAAGAAAAAATTTGGTGATCAACGCCAACTCTCTTTATTAAAAAGAACAACACTATCTAAAATACAAAAGAAGTTGCTGTCATGTAAAATTGATCGATTGGCGGTAGATAATATAGATCAACTGGAGTTATTGACAGAATATCTCGACCATCTATACCATCAAAAAAGCTTATCTATTTTATTAGGTAATTATTTTCAGTATCTACAAGTTGATTGGAATCCTCAGGATTGGAGAAGTCATACGGAAAGATTGATGGGCATCAACCATGCCTGGGAGGGTATCAGCCATTTTAATGAATATCTGAATGCCAGAAATCTCCCTCAGTTAGTGTATCACGATGATGACTATAACGCTGATGTAGCTTTCATTGCCGGATTAGGGCTGTATAAGCAGTATCATGACATTAAAGATAAGCTTCATCAATCTTTGGCTTCGCTTAGACTCACTCATACGTATTCTGCTCCATTTGTAAAAGACCTACTTGTTGCTGCCGAACAATGGGATGATGCCTTATACAAAGAGTTACTGAATACTTATGAGGAAGAAAGAGAAATGGTGGGAAAAGCTAGAAGAAGTAAAGAAATCTTAGAGAAGATCCACGAAACAGCTCCATTAACTGCTGAGCACCTTGTAGATCAGTTTATGATCCATAAGTCTGATCAACCTATACTAAAAGACGAAGTAATTTTGGACGTCAGCAAAGAATTCTTTCATCAACAATTGAGAAAACAACTCAATTCTGTAGTATCTGATGTATCCTTAACCGATAAATATTTGGCCAATCTTAGATTTCTCCAAAGACAACAAGAGAAATTAGTAGAAGAACTCATAGCTTACAGAACATGGCATCACAAAATTGCATCTATTACCGATGATGAGAGAGCAGCCCTTACCGCATGGCGCAATGACCTGATAAATATTGGTAAGGGACAAGGTAAAAATAGCAGCCGTAATATGGCTGCAGCTATAGATAATATGCAACGTGCTAAATCAGTTGTCCCCATTTGGATTATGCAACAGGATACTGCAATCAAATTTTTTGCAAACCCAAGACCGGGTCAATTTGATTTGTTGATCGTTGATGAAGCGAGTCAGTGCGATATCAGCATGCTGAATTTGATCTTCAGATCCAAAAAATGTATGATCGTTGGGGATGAAAACCAAACTGCTACAGCACTGCCTCCCAGTCAATTTCCCATAGACCGAACCAACCAAATTCTCGATAGATATCTTCGTCATCACCCTTTCCGGGAGCAATTTAATATCAATAACCGCACATCAAGTATCTATGCTTTGAGTGGCGTCATATACCCCAATATCATCACCTTGCTTGAGCATTTTAGATGCAGACCGGAGATCATTGGGTATAGTAATCAATACGTCTACAATCGACAATTAGTGCCACTGAAAACTGCTTCTCATGACCAATATGGACAGCCACTGGAGGTCTACTATGTAGAGGAAGACACGCAAAACAAAAAGCGTACAAAGATTGTGGAAAAGGTGAATGAAATACTGGACCATACCATTGATCAATATGAGCAAGGATTGATCTCTCAGTTACCCACAATCGGTGTCCTTACCTTAGATTCATCCAACGATTATCATCAGGAACAATTGATTAAAGTCCTATCTCGTAATCCCAGGATCAGACAGTATGAAGATCAACTCGCATTGATCATAGGAACGGCAAGAAAGTTTCAGGGAGATGAGCGAGATATGATGATTTTAACAAGTACTGCTATACATCGCAAAAACGCTAAAGGAAATTTACGTCCCCCCAGGGCATCCATTAGCGAAGAAATGATGAGAATTTATAATGTAGCTGCAAGTAGGGCGCGAGAAAAAGCTATTCTCCTTCACTGTATTGCTCCTGAAGCCGTAGCTGCAATGAACCCCAATTGTTACCGGAAAAAATTAATAGATTATTACACACTTGCATCTCAGGTCCCCGATAGAAGTGAGGTAGATCTTCCGCAGTTACTTCGTCGTACTTCTGCAGCTCCAGAGAATTATCGGAGAGAAGTATGTGAATTTCTTGTGGAGAATGGTTGGGGGAAATATATAAATCCCAATCACAAGATTGGAAATTATCAGTTGGATTTTGCGATTATCAGGGAAGGTAAGATGTTAGCCATACTTTGTGATGAACCAGAAAGAAATATACCAACGTATCTCGATCAACAATTGGTATTACAAAGAGTAGGATGGAAAGTATTTTATGTATCAGAGGTATTATGGTATTACCAACATGAAAGGTGCAAGCACCACATTCTTAAATGGTTAGAGGATCAATTTACAACTACTAGTGCAAGAAGTGATTAATCTCTATTCTCAACGCGGATTGATTGCTCATAAAAAAAGAGGTCTGATATAGACCTCTTCTGTATATAAGCAGATTTGAAATATTATTCAGCAATCGTTTCTGAAAACACATTAGAACGGAAGTAATCCGCATTCATTCTTGCAATGTTTGTTATAGATATCCCCTTAGGACAAGCTACCTCACATGCACCTGTGTTGGTACAGTTTCCAAATCCTGCCTCATCCATGGCTTTCACCATTCGCTGTACCCTCTCTGCCCTCTCTGGTTGACCATGTGGTAATATACCCAGGTGAGATACTTTAGCGGAAGTAAATAGCATGGCAGAAGCATTCTTACAAGACGCAACACATGCACCACATCCGATACAAGCAGCTGAGTTCATGGCTTCATTTGCCACGTCTTTGCCTACAGGTATCTCATTTGCATCTTGTGCATTCCCTGTGTTGACAGATATGTATCCTCCAGCTTGTATGATGTGATCAAATGCTGTTCTGTCCACCATTAAATCTTTAATAACTGGAAAAGCCTTAGCTCTCCAAGGTTCTATGTAGACAGTGTCGCCATCATTGAAACTCCTCATGTGAAGCTGACAAGTTGTTGTCATTCGCTTCGGACCGTGCGCCTGCCCATTTATGACCATTCCACAAGAACCACAAATTCCCTCACGGCAATCATGATCAAAAGCCACGGGTTCTTCGCCCTTGAGAATGAGTTTTTCATTGAGCATGTCCAGCATTTCCAAAAAAGACATATCCGGACTTACCTCTTCCAATTCATAATCTTCTATTCTTCCATCGTCCATCGGCCCTTTTTGACGCCATATTTTTAGCGTGAGCCGCATGGTTTTTCCGTTAGAAGTTGACATATATTTAATATTATTTCTTTTAATACAATCTTAAAAAAATTCTTACACGTAGCTTCTGGTCTTTAACTCAACATATTCAAAGTTAAGTTCTTCCTTATGCATTTCCTCAGTTTTGTTATATCCCTTATAATCCCAGGAAGCAACAAAAGCAAATTTCTCATCATCTCTTAATGCTTCACCATCTGCTGTTTGGTATTCTTCTCTAAAGTGTCCCCCACAAGATTCTTCGCGCTGTATAGCATCCTCTATCATAAGCTCTCCCAGTTCCATGAAATCAGCCAGTCGCCATGCCTTCTGCAACTCTGGATTAAAACCATCATCTTTTCCGGGAATGACAATATCCTGCCAAAATTCTTCTCTTAATTCTTGTACCATCTTCCTGGCTTTGATAAGTCCTTCCTTATTTCTAGCCATTCCACAGTAATCCCACATGATTTTTCCAAGTCGCTGATGCAGACTATCTACTGTTTTAGGGGTCTTACTCTCATTATTAATAAGCTTTGAGAGCTCATCTTGGACAAAAGCTTCTGACTCCTCAAATGCGGCATGTTCAGTTGTGGGATGATCACTCAAAGACTGAGTGGCAAGATAATCTCCAATTGTAAAAGGAATTACAAAGTACCCATCAGCTAATCCCTGCATTAAAGCACTTGCACCAAGTCTATTGGCTCCATGATCTGAGAAATTTGCTTCCCCTAGTGCATATAAACCAGGTATATTTGTCATTAAGTTATAATCAACCCAGAGACCTCCCATTGTGTAATGCACGGCAGGGAAAATTTTCATGGGTACTTCGTAGGGATTATCGTCGGTAATTCTTTCGTATATCTCAAACAAATTACCATATCTGGCTTCTATATTCTCCCTCCCCAGTCTTTTAATAGCATCTCGGAAATCCAGATATACAGCCTCACCACTAGGCATGACACTTCTCCCTTCATCTACCACATATTTTGCATTTCTCGATGCCACATCTCTGGGAACTAAATTCCCAAATGAAGGATATTTCCTTTCCAAATAATAATCTCTTTCGTCTTCTGAAATTTCATTAGGAGGACGAAAATCACCTGCTTTCTTAGGGACCCAGACTCTTCCATCATTTCTAAGACTTTCGCTCATAAGCGTAAGCTTGGACTGATAATGTCCACTTACAGGGATACAAGTAGGGTGTATCTGAACATAGCAAGGATTGGAAAATAACGCTCCACGTTTGTGCGCACGCCATGCTGCAGAACTATTAGAGTTCATAGCATTGGTAGAGAGAAAATATACATTTCCATACCCCCCTGATGCCAATACCACAGCATCAGCAGCATATCTCTCTATTTCACCTGTCAACAGGTTTTTAACTATTACACCTTTAGCATGTCCATCAATCAATACTATATCCAACACTTCCCTTCTGGGCAAAGAGTTCACCTTACCCAGTCCTACCTGCCTACTCAATGCACTGTAAGCTCCCAACAATAGCTGCTGACCTGTCTGTCCGCGTGCATAAAACGTACGGGAAACCTGGGCACCTCCAAAGGAACGATTATCCAGATATCCACCATACTCACGTGCAAAGGGCACTCCTTGCGCTACACATTGATCAATAATATTTACACTTACTTCAGCAAGTCGGTAAACATTTGCTTCTCTTGAGCGATAATCCCCTCCTTTTATGGTATCATAAAAGAGGCGATATACACTATCTCCATCATTCTGGTAATTCTTAGCAGCATTTATACCTCCTTGGGCTGCAATACTATGTGCTCTTCTTGGACTGTCCTGAAAACAAAATGTAGTAACATTATATCCCAATTCAGCTAGTGATGCTGCAGCGGAGGCACCTGCTAACCCAGTACCGACTACAATAATATTGAACTTGCGTTTATTGGCTGGGTTGACAAGCTTTATATTGAATTTGTGATTGGTCCACTTTTCAGCAAGTGGACCCTCAGGAATTTTTGCATCTAATTTGATCATAACTATATATTCTCTATCTCTTTATTATGTTAATAACTCCTATAGCGATGTAATGATAAAATAATATACAGGCATCGCAGCAAATATTAAAGGTATTGTATATGCGATTACCTTTCCAATAAACAATACAGCAGGAGTATATTTTTTGTGAACTAATCCTAGCGTTCTGAATGCACTTTGGAATCCATGCGATAAATGAAAAGCCAATAACAACATGGCTATGACATAGAATACGACGATATACCATTTGCTAAAGGATACTTTTACTACTTCAGTCATAGATAAAGCCTTCACAGTATTAACTCCATCGGCTTTAAGAAGTTCATAACCATTCTGATCTAAGTAAGAACCTTTTTTGATAAACACATCTTCTCCCGTAATCTCATTCTCGTATGGGCCGAAGGTTTCCTTTATCTTCCAGGATTCTGAATAAGCTTTTTCAATACTCACTCCTTCTAAGCCTCCTCCAAACTTGTAATATCCCCAAAACATAGTAAGATGCACAACCAAATACACGAAGAAAATAGATCCCGTAAGCCCCATGTTTCTTGAAGCCCAGGAACTCCCCTGTGGTTTATTATACACGTACTTTTCTGGACGGGCACGATTATTTTGAATGCTTAAAAAAATAGCATAAGCTATATGAGCGATGAATCCTGCAAAAAGTATCCATTCTGCGACTTTAATCAAAGGATTGGTAGTCATAAATTTGGTATACTCATTGAACGAAGCACCACCATCGTCTTTGAAGAGCAGTAAGTTACCACTCATGTGTACAAACAGGAAAGAAACGAGAAAAAGCCCCGTGAGCCCCATAATCCATTTCTGTCCTATTGATGATGTTAAAACCGTTTTGCTTGAAGGCATATGAATGAACAAAGATTAAATTGTTACTTTATAAAAAAACACTTGAGTTTATGATTTGTTACTTTGTAAATATAGCTGCCGATTCTACTATAAGCAAAGTTGGAGATACCTTTCTAAAGGATCTATGAAGAAAATCAGAACGTGATGTACAGGCAAGTAGAATAATAATTTACGATATACTGAAAGAAAACATACAGTTAAAAATTGCTTAACCCAGTAATTTACGCGATATTTGCAGAAAAATCAAAGACTATTTTTATAATCTAACAATGAGAACAATGAAGTCGATCAAATTTTTAACACTTATTATAGCTGCAGTAGTGTTTTTAGCAGCCTGCCAAAAGGCTGAAGAAAAGACAGAAGAAGCTGCAGATGTTGTAGTTGAAGAAACTGAAGAGATGGTAGAAACTGTCGCAAATGTATGGGAGTCAGATATGCAAGTCCAGAATGCAGTGATTGAAGAAGGTGAAGGTACACCTGCTGAAGCTCCTGCAGAAGCAGTTTCTTATTCAGTAAATCTCGACGAAAGCGTAATTGGATGGAAAGGTAGCAAACTAGCTTACTATCACAATGGTACTATTAACCTACAGAATGGATCTTTATCAGTAGTTGATGGAAAGGTAGTCGCTGGTGAATTTGACATTGATATGACATCACTTACTGACCTTGACCTCGCCGATGATGCTGAAAAGAAAGCTAAGTTGGAAGGACATTTAAAGTCAGATGATTTCTTCAATGTTGAAGAATACCCAACTTCTACATTTGTGATTACTGATGTTGAGCAGATAGATGGCGCTAAGCATATGGTTTCTGGAAACCTTACGATGAAAGGTACGACGCACAAGATATCATTCCCAGCAGATATTGAAGTTACAGAAAATGGAGTAAATGCTTCTGCACTGTTTTCAATCGATCGCACAAAGTGGAATGTTAATTATAACTCTGGAAATATCTTTACAGACTTAGTAGCTGATCAGGTAATCTCTGATGAAATGGCACTTAACCTGAAATTGATTGCAGGTTAATTGATAAAATATATAATTGTATGAGCTGCCTCTTTACCGAGGCAGCTTTTTTTGTCCATGTATTTATCCTAATTCTTATTCAAACTTTTGCATTCGTTTAACAATCCCTTCATGTACTTGCCTTAATATTGTCAATGAACAAACGGTAGTAGTTTTTTCTTAGTAAAGCTTAGCCCGGTAATGCTATTACCGGGTTTTTTCTATATTATGATCAACAATTCGCTATTATAGCATGTAGTGCATTTGAATAGTAGAGATATAAACCGTGAATGCTTATGTTATCATAGACATTCCTGAAGAAAAAACGTGGCTTCCCAAATCCCTTATTTACTACTCGAACACAAGCTCATGTAAGATGAATGTATTCTCAAATGAGTTATATTTTATACATTTATAATAATATACATAATTGGTACAAGATTTGCCCAATTTTAAAAAAGTAAGAACTATTTGTAACAAAACTTTGTATTTTTCAGTATCTAAATCTCATAAAAAGACTTTTACTATCGTTCTTGATAAAAGATCATCTACTTGCCTTGCTTTTTACAATTTAATCCGTCCAACATCATTTCATAAATCTTACTATATACTATGCGACAACTTTGGGAATGGATGAGTGCAAATCAGACTCGGTTTTTTCTAGTTGCTGGGATTCTCGTAGCATTCAGCTTGCTTGTTTTAGATGTAATATATCTAAAAGAAAGTAGTGGTATTTACATGCTGATAGAATCTCATGGCCTGCTCTTGGATATCGTCATCTTTGGAATCATCCTTACTTTGTACGATCGACTTACTCATCGTAAAAGAATGATCCAACGCTATAAGGAAACATTAGATGATATACGCGGCTGGGCAGAATCCTCTGCCATGTACCGCAATGTGGGAAACATACGACGACTCAATCGGATGGGTATCAGTGATCTCAATCTTTCAAGATCCTATTTGAGAAAAGCCCATCTCAATGAAGTTAATCTGTCAAACTCTAATTTAGGACAGGCTCGATTGGAACATGCCAAATTGCAGGGTGCCAATCTTAAGGGTGCGAATATTTACAAAACTGCTTTTAATCGGGCAGACTTGAGCAGGGCTAACCTGAGCCATGTACGTACAAATGTCACTGAAATTGATAAATTTGTTGATTTCTTTCAACAACATGTAGAACCTACTGAAGACAACAAAGCTTTCTTTGAACAAGGGTTAATCACAGGGGTGAATTTCTCCGGGGCTAATCTTCAATATGCAAAATTGAAACAGGCTGAATTGATATCTGCTGATTTTGTGTATTCGAATCTGGTATTGACCGATATGGAAGGAGCTGATCTCAGGGGAGCAGATTTTTCTTTTGCTATCCTTGTCAAGGACCAACCTGACAAAGATAATACCATATTAAAAGCAAACCTCAAACATGCAAAATTGGAACATGCAAAAGCTCAGCTATCTCAGTGGGATGACTTTCTTGAATGTGGAGCAGATGAAGAAGAAATGGCTAAGATGAACTGGGAAGAGGTGGGAGAAAAGGTAAAACGATAAGACAACAATATACCCGAAAAAGAGCTATCCTTTTTTGAGGATGGCTTTTTTGCATTAAAAATCTCTCAATGATTAATTAATCCTTCCCCTTCTGTATAGTATCAGATGTAAGAAGTGTAAGAGATTCTTTACATTTACATTACATTTTCAAACACGTTTTTTGCATTTTTTGAATACAGATCTTGAATTACCCGTAAAATACTCCAATCGGTCAGTGTAAAAAGAGCAGTCATCGATTTTCGGATCCTGCACATTTATACAAAAGTATCAGGGCAAACGCACCAAATTTTATAAATAATTCATTGTTAGTTAATTATGAT
>CAZZEC010000116.1:0-19801 GCA_964652565.1 uncultured Bacteroidia bacterium | reverse complement strand
GGGGCCGTGTCATGCGCGGAGGTAGTTGGCGCGATGGTGCTTCCCTCTGTCGGGTAGCGTATCGTTACGACGGCCGCCCGCGTTACCGCAGCTACAGCCTTCGAGGCTTCCGTTTATCCAGGACGGTTCCTTAGGTTAGTTTGTAGCATTTTTACCTTATTACCTTGTGTAGCTGCCGGAGGCAGCCATAGTGCATATATTTCAGTTGAATGGGAAGCATCCTATACCTGCCCCCGCCGCTCCGCAGCGTAGCCGGAGCAGGGCGGGGGCCGCGTTGCTAGTTCCTCTCACAACTCCATCCCTGATCGCTTGAGTTGCCGATACTGCATACGAGGTTCTTTCAGCATCCCCTCTTCGCTAAAACTGTAATACTTTTTGAGTCCCTTGCCTTGGGGAATGATGATGTGATCGAGGAGGTCGATATCAAAGGTGTCACAGGCTGATTTGAGTTTTTGGGTAACTTCTATGTCGCCCTGGCTGGGTTTGAGGGCACCGCTGGGATGGTTATGGCCGATAATCATACTGCTGGCGTTGTAATCCAAGGCTTTGCGCAGGATTTTTTTGATGTCGACTACGGTTGCGGTAGAGGTGCCAACGTGTAGGTCAGAGATTCCAAGGACTACGTTGTTGCGATTGAGGTACATGGATACAAAGTGCTCCTCAGAGTGGTCTTTTAAGTAGGGGGCTAAGATTTTAGCAGCGCCATCAGGGGTATATATCTGATGTTTGATGATCTCGGGTTGGTTCAATCGCAGGTGTAGCTCTACCGCGCCCTTCATTTTGTGGGCGGTTTGAGCGCCAATTCCCTCTATGTCTGTCAATTGTTTGAAACTTTTATACTTTAATTGACACATCCCGGGTCGTTGGGGATCATCTAATGCCTTGAATGCTGCCTCACGGGATATGCGAAATATCCGTGATACCAAGTCGACATCGCTCATCTTATCAGGTTCCAAATCATGTTGCATCATCCAGGCGATTAATGAGTTCCAGGGTTAGGGTAATCTTTTCTGCCAATTGTTCGTCTAGTCCGTGCGTCTCAACCAATTCCTTAAAAGAGGCATTCATCCAGACATCCATCCCCAGTTGATCCAGTTTAAATATGTCCACGGAGTCGAGATCCAGGATGTGTTTGAGTTGTTCGTAGATTTTTTGCTTATCCATTACCTATCGATTTTATCTGCTAAAGTTAAGTGTTCTGACAATATTAGATTATTTTTTAGCTTAATCAGGACAAATCACATGATCCCCCTGCAGAGATGGATAGAGAAAAGGAGAGGGTCGAAGAATCCGAAATGTGAATATATCGGTGGACGTCAGGGGGTGATTATATAGCTAGGACAACAATTTTATTGTTTTTTCTTCTATATTCACCCACCTACACCTCCCTCTCCAACCACACGAGCAGCCCTGCAGGGAGGAAATTAAGTTATGTATAACTAAATATATCCTACTACTTAATTCATTTCAAGACCTTTTCTTTTATTCAGGGCTCTGGAATGTACCTGTTGTTGCCAGTATTCATTCAGATCTTTATAGCCTTCATATAGATAGTTCCCGGATTTCACAGTGATTCCTCTGTCTATCAGACCTTTTTGCCATAATCGTGCAGGAAGGTCTGCAACATAGGGTTTCCTGAAGGCTGCGCGATCACCCTTTTTGAGATATTCCTCTGTCTCTCTTCCACTTTGATCATGATCCATAAAGGTCCATACCTCCTTGTACGGTTTGTTCATCAAACATTGTAAGGCCCGTTCCCGGTGTGCGGTCGTAGAATTCAGAATCATGATATCGGCATCCAAAGGAGAAGATTTTCCTTTGCGCATTTCCAGGAAACTTGCATAGTCGAATACTCCCTCAAAAATAGCCAATCGTCGTGAACCCTGAGAGATCCAGGAAAAGGAATTGGGGCTCACGGCTCCTTTATGTTCCGGACTGCGTATTGCCCAGCCACCTGTATGGGTAGAAATTCCCAGGTGCCTATTGTGAAAGGTGCGTGCTTCACCTTGTGAATCTATATAATGGACTTCCGTCTCTACTTCTCGAAATACCTGTGTGGCAATCTCCTGGGAGATCCCTCTGGATTGGGCATAAGCAAGAAGTTCTGTATTAGTTAGCGTAGTATCTGAAATGACGTTAATTCGTGGTGTTTTACGTTGTTGAATGGGTGGTTGTGAGGGCTGGGAGGAAATCTGATGGGGCGTCCCTCCCCAGGACTGTTGAATATGCTTCAAAGCACCATAGATATCTGTGTGTTCCAGCCTCCCAACCAGGTCGATCAGGGTTCCTCCATGCTGTTGAATGCCATTGATTCTTCCAGCGGCTTCGCCCCAGTCTCTCCAGGTATTATTTCTGAGATCAATGATAAAACTGGGATCGGTTTCCTTACGAAAGGGAGAATAATACCATTTGCGATGTCCACGAACTTTGGTAGGCTGCATGCCCAGGTAGCGTTCGACAAATGTATCGAGTGGTATGTCTTTGGCTTGCTGAATATTCATAGCATCATGGATTGATAGAGATCTTCGACCTCCTGGTGTATCCGGTGAAAATGTTGTTCGATATCCATTCCCGTAGCAAAAGGAGGAATGGGCTCAAATGTGCGCTGTGCTGGGTTGAGCTTGACCTTCCCGCGGAAATCCTGATGGGGTTCTACGGTGAATCCGATAAATTCTCCTCGCTCGAGTTCCCGCAAATGATAGGGCTGAACTACTTCCATATATTGTCTCTGAGAGGAAACACTTCGATTCAGGTCTTCTGCTCCCAGTTTACGGTTATACCCGTGGGATTTTCTTTGTATCTCCCGGGTGCCAAACATCCGGGAGATATGCTTTTGGCTTTCGGGATGGATAATCCGGCCATACATCTGATTGGATAGGTTGGCCAGAATCCGGTCTGCTTTGTTACGCGTAAGTTGATCAATGAGTTGCGATTGATCCTGAAAGATATATACCAACGCTTTCTTCTTACTTCTAGCAGTTTCAGGAATGCGCCAAAGATTGGGCAAATTCAGGGTAGGGGCTTCATCCAGCAAGATTAATCCTGGTTGCTTATGACTCAACATGACCTTGAGTGCTGCCGAGATAATCAGGGCACAACAAGGGGCATAGGTTTCAGCGAGGGTATCTGAGGTACCTACACACAAAAAGGTATTGGGTTGTTCCAATTCTGTTAAGGAAAAGGTCTCTCCACTGAGCGTCCAGAATACTTCTGGAAGATTGAGTCTGGCCAAACTTGCTTGTAGAGTGCCGATTACCCCCGCAGCTTGTTTTCCTGCTTCTGCTTGCAAAGCGGTTGCCAGGTCTGCTACCAAAGGCCCGCAGTGGGCATCTCTAGCCAATAACTGGATGAACGATTCAACACGCGGATGACAAATGGTCCGTAACAAATGAGGAAAACTACTGAGCCTAGGATGATGGGTACGCAAATACCAGATCGTTGCCTGAAGTAAGGAGCGTCCAGATATCGACCAATAATCCATGTTGCTTGCCTGAGAAGGAGTAGCTCCCAGATTCAGGTAAATCGTAGCGGCATATTCTCCTGCATGACTGAGGGTAGGGATCATTTCTGGATGTAGGGGATTAACTCGGTGACTGCGTGTAAGGTCAACGGGGGAGATGAGTCTCAGATTTCCCTTGCCAGATTGTTGGGCATAGTGATACACGGCCCTGGTCAAATCGTCAAATTTAAAATCGTACAGGAGTATCGATCCCATCTCTCGGCTGATCCATTGATCTAATATTCCTACAGCCCAAGAGGCTGTTTTTCCACCACCGGGAGAACCCCCAATGGCAATTCCTCGAAAAGGATTGGTGATATTGACGTAGCGTTTGCCTTGAGTAGTTTGTATAGGAAAGCTTAGTGAATATTTCCCCCGAATCTTCTTTCGGGAACCCACGGGTCTGATTTTTTCTTCTTCGTTTATAGGGATAAAATGGAGAGCTACCGGCCAGGCTGTGATCAACAATATCCCTAAACTTAGAGGATAGAGGTAGAGATTAAAGGGCATCCAGGAAATTCCCCAAAATATGCTCAGGCTTGTTATGAATAGGGAGAGAGAGGTAGTTGTTAATACAGGAGATAAAGGGCTATGGGACTGACTTTCTCGCGTAGGATCGGTATATTCATTCATCAAACACACCAAATAACACAGGGAAAATGCTATCCGAAAAATCCCAAAGTATCCTCTGAGTTTGGGTTCCAAATAGCTGTAAATCTCCCATATCCAGGGGTATTCCCACTGGATACCTGCTTCATGTACGATCCCCAGGTATTCCACTCCGTTTATCATGAGAAGAATGCTGAGTACGCCCAGGTAGATCTAAATGGTCGGTGTATTCATGGTTCAATGATGTTAATGGTATGGATAAGGGATTCGGTTGGGGGATAATGATCGAGTCTGTGAGGGACTTGTCGAATGGACTGCACTTGATGACTCATCAACTGCGTAAACAAATTGAGGAGATTACGTCCCTCCATTTCAACTTGTCGAGTACCAAAGTCGAGATAAATGGTCCGCCGATCAATGAGTTTCCCTGCATATAAATAAGGATAGGATAATGCCTGGAGATCTCCATTTTCCAAGATCAGTATCAACGCAGAACAAGGTCTGTCTTGTAGCGCTATCAGATGTTGTGATGCATCAGGCTGTACGTGTAATTTCTTTTTGAGGTGTTGGGTATTCATGTTCAATTGGGTTAAGAATGTTTCTTCGAATATGTAAGTGCGTCGATGCTTCGAGTAATTCTATGGTAGATAGTCGGGATTCTGATTGTTGAATGGATTGTTTTAAGCGTTCTGTATCATCGGTGTAGACCTGGACACTCATTCTTCCTCGGGATGCAGAGACATAAAACTGCTCTTGTGAAGTTGCGCCAAAGGAGTCAGCAGACTGAGCAATCAATACGTGATCTACGGTTTTGCCTTGAGATGCGTGCGAAGTTGACACATAGCCATAGGTAAGATGTCCAAAATCTGATGCCAGGGTGTTCCCATTATTCAGAATTACAGATCCATCCTGTTGAATGCGCTGGATAGAATACGTGGCTCCATTATTGAGCCTCGTTCCTTCCTGGCTATGCCCATTTTGAGTCAATCGGATGTGATCCCCTTCGGCTATTAGTATCTGGTCCTGCCCAAACACTTGAAAGCGACTGCTGTGATCTAGGTTTAAGGGAGTAATTTCTCCTTTCGCATCTTTGACCTTCACTTCATGTCCAATATCCACTACCTCCAATCGATCACCGATTTGTCTTCCTACATCTTTCTGATAGTATTGAATGATATGTCCTATTTCATAGAAGCGAATGTTGCCTCTTTGGGCTTCCGTGTAGTTTAAGTTGATCAAACGAGGAACTTCATATTCATCTCTTGATAGGATTGATTGTGCGTGTAATCCTTTACGAATGAGTTTCACTACCTGCTGACCTTCTCTATGGGTAGGCGAAACCACCAGGGCAGTCTGTGGAGCTCCATTGGATGTCACCTGGGACCGAATCTTCAGATATTCTTTCGCCAGGATTTCGTATCGATGTTCCGTAGACACCTCGTGTATCGCACCCAATTTTGTCAGCTGATCAAATCCCACGTCCATTCTTCCCGCAGCCAGGTGTTCGATAGCCTTTCGGTAGGCACCGTGTTGGCGATGAATTTGCTTGACCTTGGAATCCTGAAGTCCCGCATATTTTCTGAGTAAGCGTAAGGCATCCCCCCTGGGAACCGAGCGATGTTGGGCGGTATCTCCTGATAAGATTACCCGTGCATGTTGAGCGTTAGCGAGTCGAAGCAGCTTCAGCATGGAGGGGGTATCGAGAAGTCCTGCTTCATCGATCCATAGGGTTCCGCCTTGGATTTCTTCTTGCTTTTGAGGATTTCGCAGCAATTGCTGGATGGTATCGGCATTTGCAAACCCTTCGCTTCTCAATACTCCCCTGGAAGCTTCTGCTGTGGGAGCAAAGAGATGTACACGTTGACCTGTTCGTTCTATGGCTTGTACTGCCTCCTTGGCCAGGGTAGTTTTTCCCGTTCCTGCGCCACCGGAGAGAATCATCACCTGATCCTGCGAGCTAAGTATATCCAATACAGCCCTTCGTTGATCTATGGCAAGATCTTCTCCTTCTGCTGTGGGTTGGAGGAAAGGACTTTGAAATTCATAGGTAGATTCCGCATCTGGATAGTAGGGTTTATATGCGGATTTACCTGATCTTGCCAGCAAAATCATTTCTTCCTCTTCCTGCAAGATTTCTGGTAATGAGCAATGAACTTCTCCTTCATAGGGTTTTCGAAGCAATCGTTTGTGTTCCTGGTAGACGGTCTCAATCGTATCAATCGTCGTAGCCCCCCATCCATGCCTGTAGGCTTCAGTGAGGAGTTGTCGCTCCCGTACCACTGATTCCCGTTCAAAGCTATTGGCAATCGCGAATTCAATGCTTTGTGAGGGAAGAATATGAGGGGCAGATCCTTTCGCTTTGTAGGATTTATGGAGTTGATGTTGTAATAGCTGTTCTTCTTCCTCACTCAGTTGTGAGGTCCATAGTTGTTGGAGCTCGGTAGGACTGAGATCATGCCGCTTGCCTTCCCTGGATTGGGCGCCTAATTTGTCTTTCGCTTTATCGTTATCGATGCCTTTCTCCCTGGCTATTCGTTCAATCTCTTGAGTCCTTCGGGAAAATTTCTCAATGAGCGTACGGGGAATGTTCTCAATTTCCCAACCTTGTGGCGTATGAACAACGGAGTAACCTAATTCTTTGACCTTCATTGCCAAACGACTGTGATATCGAGCCTCATAGTAAGGAGCATCTCGTTTGATCTGACCGAATTGTCCCGCTTTCCAGCGTTGTTCTTCCTGGTCATATGTCGTGTTAAATACTACACAATGTGCATGTAGATGCGGATCGGGAATCCCATTGACAGGACGGGAAGTGGTATGGATGAATTGGGCACCCACCAGATTACCTGTATGTCGGTCCAACTGCTGGCCATTGGTTCGCACCCTCGTTTTCATATCTGCTTCGATGTCCTGCATCGTTTCCTGCACCGATTCCTCAAAAGCCTGTAAGATTCGTTCATCTTCCATGATGCCATAGAGTAGCGACACGGATTTGGGTACGTGGAAATTCATGTCATATCCAATACGACGATGCTTCTTATTGCGAACGGTCAACGGAGTTCCTGTGATAGGATGCTGATTATCAACCAAGCTATGAAAGGTCTCTTTATTCACTTCCAGTGGTAATCCCAGGTGGTCTTTCCCTTTTCCAAACCACTTCCCTGTGATCTGAGCGCCTTCGGAGTAGTAATCATCCCGTTGGTATCCTTCTTCGAAGTAGTCCTTGACTGCTTCGCTTTTCGTGCAGGTGATAATTCTCAGCATGTCGTCCGATTTATGAGCTCAATCAAAACGAGGGTAGGGGACAGGCTATTGGGATCTACAGTAAGTGTTGACTCAGGTTCCTGTCTTTCATTTTCGATGGTCTGAGGAATAGAGGAGTCAACATGCAAAGTCTCCAGAATGACATGTGAAGGTTGATTATTCCTGTTGGTACTCCTTTGCATTATAAGACCTATGCCCCCGATAAAGGCTATGAGCCATATACATCCATGCATCAAGATCCTCTCATTAAAGGGTTGTCCAACCAGAAAATGGAGGAAGGTCAGGAGGAATTGAGAAAAGTCTTTGGGGAAGGAAAAGCTGTAGATAATGGCCTCCAAAACCAGTAGCAGATAGCAGATATAGAATAGATAAGTTCTCATAACGCAACGAGTTGAAATTGGGTTTGAGGATCGAGAAAATAGCGAGTGTGCGTACCAGGAAGAACACGGGTAATTCCCCCATACAAGAGAACCAACAGGTCAAAGGATTCGAGATGTGCGGTTGGTTCCAGATGTAACTGGTATCCACAAGACAAGCAACTTAGAGCATGGGATTGCATCTGAAAGGTATCTCTATCAATGGCAACAGAACAACCAGGGCAACACATAGGGGCATCTAGCAAACGAGCATGTTGGATCAAGCCCGAAAGTCTATGCGCATTCAATTGACTCAGAACATCCTCCAGCTTTTGCTCAATCAGAGGTAGAGGAGCGAGCGATGTTTTTGCCCAGTTCTCCAGCTGATCTTGTATTACATCTTTTAGCGGAGAAATGTCAGGTTGTACAGCATCAGAAATTTCCTTTGTACGCCTTTCTTGATACTGTTGAAAGATTTCGTGAAAGAGCACGGCAATACTGATACCTCTTGCTTTGGATAAGGCCAATATTTCTGCATGATCTGTACACCAGATCTTGAGATTTTTCTTTTCCATGAGATTGAATTGGTATGTACTTTCCCAGGCTACCCTGGGATAGCTTTCAAAAATGAATAACATGATATATACGTTTGCCTATTAAGGCCTGAAGGAATATCGTATACCGCCAGATAGCGTGAGCCGATGTTCAAAACGACTCTTCAACAAATAGCTATAGCGAATTTCTCCCATCAAGGCCCATTGATCCGAAAACAACAATTCTACTACCCCTCCGGTAAACCCTCCATAGCTAAGTTCAAGGGAGGATGAAGGTTTGAGCGTATTTCCCTGTTCCATGCCTATTCTTCCTCCAACCAATAAATGCACAAAAAAGGCGTCATATCCACTGACAAGGGTATATTCAGTCTGCCCTGAAATAAACCACTGCCGATAATTGCCCGGTCTATCTCTGGGACTGGCTACTGAATCGAGAAATTCCGTTCCATCTGGACTGACCGTTCGTTCATAGACAAAATAATCCTCATCTAAGAAGCTATATCCAAAGTTTTCATACTCCAGATGAGCAGCAAATGAAAAGGATCGGTTTACATAGGCTCCATATCCGATTCTGCCTGTGTAACCAAAATTCTCAACGGGAATAAAGCCGACTTGTGCATCGATATAATGCATTCCCTTTGCATGTGAAATTTGTCCACATAGTAAGGCCGGTATATTTAGTAGGAGAAGAATAATGAAATATTTCATGACTTCGCAGTTGAATACGCCCCCAATAATGATTCTAATTGCTGTCCTTCGCGAATAGATCGCAGCTTGCGGTAATGCAGCTCATCGGCGACCGATTGTACAGGACCTTTTTGTTGTGCTTCAGCAAGCAACTGATTGGCTCTTGCCTTCATATCAATGGCGCGAAGACTCAACGCATGAACTTCTGCTAGTGCCTGCGTCCGTTCCCCTTCATTCATCGACATTCGATCTTCTGTAGTCAACATGATTCGTAGTTCCTCGGATTTCTCCATGAGCTCCTTGGAAAGTCCCTCATAAACTAACGCCAAATGAAGCTTTCGCTGCTGCTGATACGTTTCCAGTGCATACTGTTTCTGAAGCTGCTGGACTTTATGTTCCTGAAATACCTGATAGGTAGATGCAGGTTCACTAAGGGTTGTCTTTCCATGGAGAAACTCAAACATTTGCGTAGCATCCTCTCGGCAATATCCTCCATTCAGATAATCCAATAGCTGTTTCAACAAATGAGGATGTTGCTGTTTCGAGTATGCGGAAGGAATATCCAGGCAAAAATAGGCTTCCAGGATAGACTCCATTTCAGACCATTTGAGATTCTTGAGCCCTTTCAGCTTCTTGAGGTCTTGTTGTATCTTCTCCTGCATTCGGTACATGTCTCGGGATATTTCTTTCGTCTCACGCACGATTCGCACATTTTCAGCCAGTTTGATATTCTGTTTTAGGTGTTGTAAATGGCTTTTGATGTCAAAGGTGAGCATACCCTGTGCATGCATAGAGCTACACATTCCTGATAATATGATGATAATAGTTATAATCTTTTTCATGGATTTAATAGTTTAAACGTGATGTTCATCCCATCCGGAAATTCAATCTTCTGATTACGTGGATCCTTTCTCAGCAATCTTCTTGCTAAACCCCCACCATTGGGTACTACCTGATCCAGCACATCGCTTATCAATTCTTCCCCAACTTTCCTCCCTTCCTCCTGTAAAGCATCTCCCACACTTTGAGAATCGTACAATAAGCCGCGATTACCCTGTTCATCGATAGCTTCCATTTCCACCTGTATAAATCGATTCTCATGCTTGATTTGATTGACGTGGAGCATTACGCGATTGCCATATTGGGATAAGGTGGCATAGAATAGGGTACTTGAGGGAAGAATAACATTGTTTATGTGAAGTGTATGAGATAGCTGAAGTTGTACCATTTCCCCTACGACCACGTTTTGAGTTCCAATTACCTCCGCTTTTAAAAGGGAAGATTGCTTCATGGGTATAGGGGTATTTGTATTGGTATCAGTTTGTGTGGGAATCACCGTAGTATGAAACTGCACGGATGGGGGAGGAGTAGAAGAATCCTTTTGGGGAGTCTGCTCCTTTGCATTTTTCTTGGACTTGGAGATATTGGTATGAGAATTAGAAGTTTGAGAATTAACTGATTTTATTGGTATTTGCTGTTTCTCATCTATATCTGAATCCGCATTCTCTATAGTTTCGGAATTGTTCTCTCGAAACGCCTCAAAATAATTTTGTGCTTTTTGACGCTGGTGTGCCTTGGACATTTCCGCTTGGCTCTTCTTCTCTTGAAGCTCACGGTAATAGTCCAGCTTATCTACTTCAGGTTTTTCATAGGTAGCTTCAACCTGAGGGATCTTTGGTACATTAGTAGTAGGAGGCGCATAGTAGATAAAATACATCCGCACCATTAGCATCAACATCATCAAACCCAAACAGATACCACCTGCGATCCATTCCCATCGGACATTTTTTCTCGGAGTTCGAATCTGAAGTTTTTCTTCTATACTCATGAATTAAAGATTAGGGGTTTTTAACAGTATTTTTCCAGAGATCTTAAATGAAATATGGCGATTCCCCTGTTGCTCTCGAATGCGAACGCTGAGAAAAGACTTTTTATCCGCTTGTTTTACTACAGCTACAGGTAGCACCAGCAACAAACTGCCATTTTCACCAACTGCAACTTCTGTAGGAATCTCCATATGCTTCACATCGACCAAGACAGGGCCTGCGCTAAATTTTCCAGTCGCTTGATCGGAAGACTGCAGAATCTGTACCTGGGCCAGTTCATACACAAATTTGCTTTTATTCCATAGCTCCAAACGCATATACAACGCTTCCTCATCTACTCCCATGCTATAAAGTCCTGCCATAATATCTCCCGATATTGCACCAATACTTCGAAAAGTTTGTTTGGCTTCTTTGAGAACCTGAAGCTCCTCTTCGTATTTCGAGACGCTATTAGTAGTATCGGGTAGGGGAGAGGCTGCTTCCTCACGGGGTGGAGTAATCTTTGTGGAATCAGCACTCTCTAACCCCTTCTTAATAGGTTGGAGAAACATTTGCTCAGGAGCAACCTGTGCTTTGACCGCCAACACTGCAGAATAGTATCCTTGAGTTCCTCCCTGATTAAATCGAACAAATAGACTCGTGGTAGCTGTGTCGATTTGTAACGCCTTGAGCATGACCAACTCTCCCTGAATCTGATGATAGAACAAAGCCTGATGGGCACCATTGGCAAACACCTGTACTTTGCCGATATCTACCAGACTTACCGGACCAGGGAAAGCTAGGGTAACCGTTTGATTCAGACCGACAAACACCGTGTCTATCGACTGGCTATAGATGCCAGATGTTACACACATCAGTAATAGAAGAGATGGTACTCGCATGAACGCAACGTTTAAGGGTTGTAAGGAATTTTCTCCCAGCTATTTATCAGTAACCCATGGGGATTTTTATCACTTCGGTGCCAAATGGAGAGCTCAAATTCCGCTGCCAACGGACTTTCGACCTTTCGTTCATCTGGAACCCATGCTGTAGTGACTACCCTTCCATAAATTACGCCTTTTTTCGACACGGGATCAACCCTAATTGTATCTTCCACAAATTCTGTCCTTCCATTGAGTTCAATGTAGGATGGGTACAATCCTGCTCGTTCAAAATCCAGCACAATCCGCTGTCCTGGTCCAGCAGCGATTAACTCTAAAGCTGCATTGAGTTGTTTGGTGTAGTTCTTTTCATGATGACTATACATCTTATGGCAGAAAGTACGCACATGACTGATCATCTCAGGAATTTCCCGATCTGCTTCCGGACTCAGCCGAGCTTTTAGGGTTCCCAGTTCGGTGGCAATAAAGCTCCATTGCGGAGGGCGTTTTGCTAGATTTACGGCATAAAACGCCCAGATCATATTGCTCAGTAAAAGGAGTATCATTAATCCCAAGGCAAATTTGCTTAATGCGCTGTAGGATTGAGAGAAATCTTTGATTTTCATAATGTTATCTTAGTCGTATAAGTCTAATTCTTCTCAGTGCTCGGTTATTGGTAATAGCACTACCAATAGCACCCGGATTAAAAAAGTAAGAGGTAATCGAAGGAGTCATCAGGTACATCAAGATGAAGAGTAAATTTGCCGCGATAAGGCTCAGATCATCCGACGCAATCTGTGTATCCATTCCAAAGCCACTTTGTTCCAGCTTATGCATGCTATGTGTATTGAAATGATATGCCAGGCGATCCAGTACCCGTAACGTCAATCCCCATAGCTGTATCCCTACAAAACCCTTCAGCCAATAAAGGGCTACCTCTCTAAACCAGGGAACCAAAGACAGGGTAATCGCAACTGGTCCCACGATGTACAGAAAAGTAATAATAGCCCCCCGAATGAAATCCATGACCAATCGTATGAGAAACAAAACGTTGTCAGTCAATAACCCGACGATAATTCTTCTGGAATTGAACAGGTTTTTTACATCCGAAAAGGCTGGAAACATGGACCACACAGATGAATCCGTTTCACCAGACCCCGAAGGCTGCTGAGGTGCCAGTTGCGACATTTCAGTAAGAGCCTCCCCGATTCCTGGAGATAGAGGCACTGTGCGACAGAGAGCTGAAATGAGCGAGGAAATCAACCAGGCCATTTCCTTATATGAAAGCAACACATAAATCAGCAAAAGACCCTGCAATAGTGGTGAGAAATCCGCCAAGGAGTTTTCCCTTCGCATGACCGCATTTGCCATGGAATACACCAGCAATCCTAGGGCTAACATCGGCACCAGCCCCAAACACGCACGAGTCGTGGTGGCGCCTAGTTCCAAACCCACCTGGACAAAAGAACTATGGATATCAGTTATTCCTTCCATGATGTGTTGCTTAAATATTCCCTAAGTGCTGCTTTGACATTCCCCCCACGAGCATTGCGTAATTGATTTAGCTTATTGCGTTCTGCTGGAGTAGAACTCATGACAAGGGCCATCTCTTGAGGGACCTTCAAATTATACACCTTGCCATAGTCGCCCTGACGAATAAAGAGTTCCCTGGAATCAGAAAACTTCCGCAGCGAACGGATCTTTTCCATCTCATGATCCGTGAATCCCAGCACGCGTTGAAGCTGCTCAATTTGCTGAGCTTTGCCGGAATGGTTCAGGATCATAGCAGTATCCGCATTATCTACCAGGATCTGACCGATGCCCGAAGCTTCAATTTCCGTACATCCCTGTGTAATAATGGAAATACTTCCATTAGATTTCCGGATCGTTCGGTACATGTTTTCAATAAAAGCTCCAATCGTTCCTCCCAACATCGCCCAAGCCTCATCGATATAAATGAAATTGCGAGCATCTGGAAACCTTCGCAACTGATCCAGGGCAATCTCAGTAATAGCCAATGAGATAATAGGCAGGAGTCGCTCATTTTTTGCTACCCTGGCCAGATCAAAACATATCAAATCCATCCCAGAAATGTCCAAATCTTCCTCTGAAGCAAAAATGTCCTGATAGATACCTGAATAAAACGGCTCCAGTACCAGCAAAAAATTGTCCGCATCAAAGCTTCTTAGCATTTTTTGATACTGGGGATCATCTTGATTGTCTGTATGATGAGCCTGAAACCATTGATAAAAACGAGCGAATGTAGGTATCGCAGAAACCTCTTCCTCCTGAAAGTATCGGGGTAGAAGTAGGGTAAGCACTGCGGATTCTGCATGGGTCAGCCTTTCTTCCCCCTTCCAAAGCTTTCCTAGTAATGTGATCAGGAAGATCAGTTTCTCCTGAGAAAGTGCAAATGTTCCCGTTTCTATATCCCTTTCCAGATAAAAAGGATTCAATGCAAGGGGATATTCCAGGGAGTACTCAAAGTATTTTCCTCCCAGACTTTGTACCGCATTTCGATACGACCCCGAATGCTCCTGCCCACCTTTGTCAATGATAAATTGCTTGGTATTTTGTTGCTCGTAACGTTGAATGATACAGCTTCCGACAGCAAAAGATTTCCCACTTCCTGTAGGACCCACCACGATGGCATTGCGGTTATTGAGATGTGGGTTAAATAAATGGAGTAAGATGGGATTGTGTTGTCGATCATAAAATAAGAGTCCTTCCTGATCACTGCGATAGGGAGTGCTTAGATTTAGATAGGCCAAGGCCTGACGTAGCTGCAACAGAATCCATCGATAGGTATTGAAACTATTGCCAGGAGCCAGCCCAAAGAAGAGATTCGTATTGTCGATGCTTTCTACAAGGGCTTTGGCCCCTCCGACTCGGGCAAATGCCGAAAGACTTCGATTGACTTTATCTCTGAGACTTTCAGGGGTTTGATCCCAAAGGATAACGGAGAGATTCATCTGTACCAATGTGTCTCCCTGGCTACGAACTTCTTCTGTAAAATCCTCTATTTCCTGTTCATAGATTCCCATTTGCTGAAACCATCCAGATCCCCCCTGTTCGCTTTTTTTCGAAAAAGCAGAGAAGAGCTTTCGTTCTACGTCCAGGTTTCGAAGTGTTTGTTCCCGGTCTACCAATTTATAGGTGGTAATCAATAGATGAGGAAATGACAATTCATGCGTCAAGGGAGCAATAAAAGGAGCGACGATCCGCGTTTCACGACTTTTTTGGCTATAGGCAACCGTTTCCCCTCGATCTCTTAAACTTAAAACCTGCACAAATTTTTCTCCTAAACGCAAATAGTCCTGTTGCTTAATATGAAAATCTCGACTGTAACTCTCGGGAATCTGATCAAATTCAAGATTAAAATAGGCACGAGATAGTTGATCCAGTGTTTCATTTGTTAGCAACTTCACAGATAATTGCATGCTATTCAATCCTTCGATCAGTTTCTCCATCCATCGACGACAGTTCTCTATTCGTTCATCTAATCCCTCATAAGGATGTTGAATGAGATGCAACCATCGCGTTTGATGAGGTCCCATAGGACTTTTTCCTGCTTTCCCCACTGTGAGAAACAGATAGGCGTCGTGCTGCAATACCTGCTGTTCATACAGATGCGTGTACATTTTTTGCTCGAAGAAGCCACGTTTCTTTTGTGCTAATGACTTTCCAGAAGTCTCTTGCCAGGAATGATAGTAATACATGTCCATCTTTTGCAGCGTAGCGTTCACAGGTAGCTCCTGAAAGATGGCCTGCAGATAACCAGCTAATTCCTCATATCCCCCAGCTTCAAGGGCTTCAGCCTCTAAACCTTGTAGACATACGCCCATAGCCACTCGACCATCTCGCAGAATAACCTGGTTATCTTCGATGACTTCGACAGGGTGAAGCTCAGAGAATTTCTTCCTTCGGTTCAATAAGTGTAACATGATCCGTTTCGATTTCAGGTTGTACAAACAAAAAAGTATAAAGTGAAGCGAGGTAACTGGGATTGCCCTGTTGGCCCAATTTTCGAAACCAGGCAAAGAGACCTCCTATAAGTATCAAGTTCGCCAAATAGACCCATCCATAGGATAGGCTGCCACCTCCAAAGAAAGTCAAGACTACAGGAGGTAGTGCCAGGAGCATGAGTAACAGGGCAAATTCCCCTAAAGCAATGCCCAGAATTCGGGACGGTTGTTCCACCGCTTTGTAGATACGCATAATTAAGGGAGTTTGTAATCAGTGGGATTAGCCCCGAGACCGATCAGATCTTTCATAAAAATGTTAAACAATGCAACGATAATTCCTACCAGGATCAGGAAGCCCAACCTCCGTATCCCCACTCCAGGTTGATCGGACATAAATCCCATGATCGTTCGTATTAGTAGGATAATGAGCAGAATTCCAATGACAATACCTGCGATGATGCGAAAGGCACTGTCAATCTTACCCGCACTGCTTTGCACATTGGACATTTGAGCAAATCCCAGTTCGGGTAGTAGAAGCAATGCTCCCACCCAAACGATAGGTAGCCAACGCAAACAGAAAGCGATCATTCTTTTCATAAGCTTTGATTGGATGATTAATTTTAGACCAAAGCTAGTATGAGAAAAATTAATATTCCAAATATAGAAATGTAAAATTTTTGGCTATTACATATATAGTTAAAATGTATGTGTAAAGAGAGTGTGTGATCTTAAAGTGGTAAGTTACTGATATGCAAAAATTTAATTGTAAAGTGAACGTATAATTAATCTGTGTAAGGAATTTTTGGGATGGAGGAATGTAACATAGGGTAGGGGAGTACTATAAGGAAAGCATTGAATAATGCGCTAATTATATCGTTATCATCTTTTTTGAGTTTGAATTGAGTTTGAGGGTTGTCGAACCAGCTAACATTTTTGAAAAAAATAGGTAACTTATAAAATATTTATAGGTAGATACAAATATGACTTATTCCGAAATAATAAAAACTTATTTATCATTACCCCGAGATATGAAACGGGCATTAGAGGAATATTTAGCTTTTTTGCATAAAAAATCTGAAACAAGAAAGAAAGCTCAGAATCGTACGCCAGGTCTTGCAAAAGGCCTAATTTCCATGCGGAACAATTTTGATGAACCCATCGAAGGTTTTGAGAATTATATGTAATGGATATACTTGTAGATACTCATGCAATTATTTGGTTCATCACGGATCATGATCGTCTCCCTCAGCCATCTAAAGTATTAATAGCTTCTCAAGATAATGTATGTTATGCTAGTCTCGCTTCATTTTGGGAAATGGGGATCAAATATTCTCTTGGCAGACTGGAACTTAAGTCAAGTTTAGATCGGATATTTACCCTAATAGAAGAATCGGGCTTTACGCTGTTACCTGTACTTCCTGAACATATTTTGAAAATAACTGATTTACCTTTTCATCATAAAGATCCTTTTGATAGGCTATTAATTGCTCAAGCGCAAAAAGAAGATTTTACGATTCTTACCAAAGATAATGAGTTTAATTTCTATGAAGTTAAAACCATCTGGCTAAAATGAAAGGTATAGCGAACCATAAAATAGATTATGTCATAAAGGATTCAGGTAATCTTTGAGATTATCCACATAGTATTCCGATATTTTTTATGTATATTTTGTGTACATATTGCAAAGAAAAGTTGCGTAACACTTAGTATTTCAGGGTATTACATGTAAAGCACATGTCAAATGGGAAATGTACGGATCAATGATCAGGCACATGAAAAGCTCAAGCAGCTTGCTGCAGAAAAATCCTTTTCGTTGGCACAGTATCTCGAACGGATCATAGAGTATTTTCATCGTACTGGAAAAGATCCTTCCAATATGAACAGGGATACAGTTCAGATACTAGAAAAGCTAGAAGGTATTGAAGCCAGACTGAATCATACCTCTGTCATGACAGAATCTGTATCTCAAACAGATACACCAGATATTATTCGTATCCTGGAGGGATATAGCACTCAATTATTTGAAGATCCTATAAGCTGCCCAGTGTGCAAAGTCCCATTTAGCACTACGACCTTCCAGTATGTACCACCCAACTTAGTCTGTCGATGTGGGTTTGCACTTAAGATCCGATTTGGAGACCAATACTTGCAAAATCTGGATATATTAACGCTTCTGGCAGGTGGGATTACCCGCGAGATACCTGGAATTGGTCGATTGAGTTTGGAAACTACCACCCATCAGCTCCTTCGACAATGAACAGATCCTATCGCATAGTAATTGGAAGTCTTATCCTTCTCGAAGGGATCTTATTTGTCATTTTGGCTTCCAGTACCTGGTACGACATAGTGAAGGGTGTTTCAAATTTTCTGACGGGAAAACCTATTGATTGGCCTATAATCCTACATGTTGGAATATGGGTGTGTACATTAATATTTATTCTGGTTGGATTAATTTACAAACTCCTAAAGCCTGATATACAAGACCCCGTTATTTCTGATACCGTAGGAGATGAGGACGATATTGACCGCAAGATCCGCGAAAATCTGCAAAAACTTTCTTTTTTAGATCGGCAATAACATCGGCATTAATGCTGAAAGGATTTTTATTAAATTATATAGGGATTCAAACCATATATACTTATGAACTTTTCTATCCGCAGTATCAGTACGATCTACGGGGTAGAGCTAAAAAGACTCTTTGTCTTTACGCATGTGTTTTTACCTCTACTGAGCATATTTTCTCTCATCACGGGATGGTACTTCCTCTCCCATCTTATAGTTCCAAGTATACTGCCTAATCTGTCTCTACAGAGTGTAAGTGTCATTAGTATGGCACTAGTGACAAGTATAGAATTGTTGAAATATTTCACTGCTCCTGTAGTGACAAAATCCATTTGGCACAAAGACTATGTCACGATGTGTATTGCAACCCCATGGATTCTTTTATTCTTTGGCACCTCCATTTTCTTCAGTGTTCAGGGTGTGCAGGAATTCTACGATGTACAAGATACCTCTCATGAGCAGATAGAAACACATTATCAAGGGCTATTAGATTCGATAGAACATACTTATCAGCAGCGCATTGCACAAAAAGATGAAGAACTGGAAGTCCTTGAGCAAGAAATGGGTGAAAACACCTTATTGAATCGTATAGACCGGATCAATCGCCAAATACGGAGAGTTTCAGTATCCCTTCAACAGGCTTCAAATGATTCAATAAAAGAAGTGTACACGCAACGGTTAGATGATTTATCCCAGGAAAAACGCCTAATAACCAGCGCTACCGCTAAATCTACCCTGCAAGTTAACCAAATGAATATTCTGGTATCCTCTCGTACCCAGTTACAAGAGGAGTTCAATAAACGAAAGCAAGCAATAGATACCCAAAAGCAAGAATCATTAAAGACAAACCAGACAGATACACATTTTATCCGCAACAATATCCTATGTATATCCCTGGGAATTGAGTTACTGATCCTGATTTCCCTCAGCTATATCCAGGGTTACAAATTGAAAGCCCATAGTCTTGCCAACATTAATTCAAGATCAGCTAACGAAAATGATCATATTTCCCCGATCCATGACAGTGTCAGTGTCAACACTCCTTCTGACATCCATGACAAAATCAGTGTCATAAACGGAACTGCCTCTCATGCTTTCAGACTCAAGCTCCCAGAGCAAAACGTATCCCCAATAGATACCTCAAGATCTGAAGCCATACCTACCGGAGTCAATGGAAGAGCATCCTCATCTAGTACTACAGCATCCAACCAACAAAAGCCCAAACGCAAAAGGTTGTCAGCATCCGAAAAAGCTTCCATCCGCAAGGTCTTCGAAACCCTCGAAGAAGCCTCTGTAGAAGCCACTGTACAGAAGCTCATGCGGGAATATGGGGTTTCACGCAGAACTATTTACCGAATACGGAATGGCCAGTAATACGAATTGTATCCCTGATGTATCCCGTGCCTAAGGTGCTTAGGGGAGATGTCTGTGTAAAATATTAACCCTATTTTATCCTCTCCTAATCCAGCTTGAAGATAGGCACGAGATGATCACATTCTTTTTGATCTTATCAATTTCATAAGGTAACATGTAAGGCTGAAATTTGTTGATAGGTAACTAATAAGTATGCGTCCGGCTAATCCCGTCTGTCCTGGCATCGTATGATTGGCGATCTTAGC
>CAZZEC010000115.1:0-19847 GCA_964652565.1 uncultured Bacteroidia bacterium | reverse complement strand
TACAGGGCAAACGCACTAAAATCATTAACAGCTGCTAGTCAGTAGCTTAAATTGATTCAATATATAAATATTTTATTCATAATTAACTAACAATGAATTATTTATAAATTTTGGTGCGTTTGCCCTGATTCCAATACCAAGTATCAATCTCTTTTGTCTATTTTTTCTACCTTTGTTTCAACCCGATTATAGCGTTTATCGTACATATTGTCATGCACAAGATTATTTCAATATTTGTAGTATCATTGTTTTGCCTTACCCAGCTAACAGCTCAGGAAGGGGCTTGGAAAAAAGCAAAAGAGGAAAAAGGAGTAGTAGTGTATACTCGCTCCATTGAGGACTCAGATTTTATTGCATTTAAAGCTGTAACGGAAGTGAATGCCTCTCTAGATGAAGTAGAAGCTGCACTTAGAGATATCGAAAACTATGATGAATGGTATCATCAGGTATCCTTTGGGGAAGTGCTCAAAAAGGTTCATGATAATGTAGGGTATTGTTATATTACAGTAGATGTGCCCTGGCCCGCCACCGACCGAGATAATATATTTAAATTTGAATGGGCTCGAAGTGATAATGGGAAAACGCTCACTTTGACTTCCCATGCTGTACCCGATTATCTCCCTACCAAAAAAGAGTTTGTCAGAATTCCGATGTCCGATAGCATTTGGAAAATTACGGCCAAGTCCAACAATAAAGTAGAAATCTATCACCAGGCTCATGCAGACCCAGGAGGAAGTATTCCCTCCTGGATGGTGAATAATTTCGTTGTTAATGGGCCGATTTATTCTTTGTCGAGGCTGAGGGAAAGAGTGGAAAATGGCAATGACATAGGGAGATAAATCATCAAGTACTTATTGGGGGCGTATCTCTCGCCAATTCGCAGGAAATTGTAGGATCTTCCAACCAACGTTTGACTATTTCTTTGACAGGGAGTTTTTCTCCAAAGACCTGTGGTTTGAAGAATTCATTGAAATAATAACTGTGGATAGCTACACTCAGATGTTTGTGATACTCATTTTGGACAAAGCATTCTACGTAATGATCTGAAGGTAAAGCATAGGCCCCTTCACTGGATATGACCAGATCCGAGGATTGATTTCTGAAAATTTTCCTTTGTACTACGGGTTCAATGTCAGTGGTAAGAATGGTTCGAACACTTTTTTCAAAGGATTTAATGGGCAAGATCCATTTCGCCTTAAGTTTGAAAATCTTAAAGATGAAAATACCAAATTCCGCATATTTCTCCTTGAGCATTTTGATCAACTCCTCTAACTCTTCCCCCATATAATGCTGATCTTCTTCTGATCCGTCATATTTCCCAATAATAGGTAAGTACAACGTGGGCTTGCTTCCTGTAGGTTTCATACTAACGGGTGCAGGTTTCCCAGATTGTACCTCACGTATCAATTCGCTATTGGGACGCTGCATCTTGATCCCCGGTAGCTTCATGAATTCTACGATCATACCCCCATTAAAAGAAACTATCGTTTTGAGCAAAAATTTAGGCCAACTTCCTATGCTTAATGAATTAATGATCTCTTTAAGTGCCTTTTTATATCTTTTCTTTTCCTTTTTCTTTTTGCTGAGGTGATCAAATTCCAATAATCCACTACCTCGATTAGGACTCGCAATGATTACTCCATTGCCAATAGGAATTTTGGGGTTAACCTTCTTACCAAAATTGTTGGCAAGATATTGTCCCAGTAACCCACCTCTACTTCCCGTCACAATATCAACCTCTTGCTCAAAAGAGAAAGGCGTACCGTCTGCTTTCTGATCGGGAAGCAAGTTCATGAGTTGCTCGGCGTTTTGCCTTATATCCTCAATGACCGTATAGTGATCAAAAGCGATTACTTGCTGATATTTTCCTGTATGGATCATCCAGTCCTTGAGAAAAGATTGCCCTCCCTCAGTCCGCTCTAGTAATTCTCCAAATGATCCTAAATGTTGATTTTCTGGAGGTACAGGCTCATTTGTTCCTTCAAACATCCATAATGTGGTTCTTGTAAAAGTTCCATGAATAAGGAACAGCGTTTTCAAAGTAGGATCAATTGCCGGTGAATGTTTGGGTAGTATCTCAAATGCATCCCATTTAATGTCGTATTTTAGTATTTGAGGAGGAGGCAGCGTTTTACCTTTGTCTTTGCTTCCTTCCAAGGTATAGACTAACTTTTTTAGGTTGGAATTCATTGAATGTTTCGATAAATAATAAATTACACGATGTTAAATTAATAAAAATACTGAACATCATATAACTTATTTATCAAAACAGACTATCTCGCATCATCCAATCCCAAAGCACTATCATCAGGGGTATTATCAGCCTTGGTAAAATAGGTCGGATAAGAAGAACTCCGTTCAAACTTCCTGGCAGGAATATCAAGTGCATCATAAATAACCTGATGGATTCTTTCGCGGATTCTCAAAATATGCAATCTTCTATTCTTGGCAGTAGGATGCACCCGATTGGATAGAAATACATATACGATATTATGTTCTGGATCAGCCCATACACAGGTCCCAGTAAATCCGGTATGTCCGAATGACTCTGTGGAAGCACTTCTCGCTATAATGTAAGGCCTGTCCAAAGGAGGTTTATCAAATCCCAGCCCCCTGGAATAGCCATAAGAAGTAGTAAATTTTTTGATGGTTTCAGGACGAATAAACTGTTCTCCACCATATGAACCCCCATTAAGTAGCATCTGGAAGATCACAGCCAAATCATTGGCATTAGAAAATAATCCTGCATGTCCTGCTTCCCCGCCCATCAATGCCGCCACAGGATCATGAACAACACCATGTATCATTGTATCTAGTTTAGCATTGTATTCGGTTGGAGCTATCTGAGTTTTATCAAACTTTTCCAGAGGATTGAAGCACAAATATTGTAATCCTAATTTCTGATAGAATTGCTCATTGAGGTAAAGAGAGAATTTTTGTTGGGATAATGAATCAATTACTCGACGCATGAGCATCATATTGATATCACTATATCTATACTGGGACGGCCCCAAGGGTAGTTGCATGGTAGCTTTCCATACCATTTCGCTAGTTTCATCGGAATAATTTAAAAAGTATGTTGATCGCGTTCTACGATATGAACTGGTAAATGAAGGGGAACTCTTCGCAAAATGATAAAAACCCGAAAGTGACAATGAAGGCTGTAATCCAGATGTATGAGTTAATAATTCGAGGGGTGTAACATCAAAAATGGCTGGAACCCTAGGATTGCCTTTACTTTCCCATCTTCCTAATAATATCTGGTCCTTCCTATACCTTAGTGTATCGTCCTCGCTTAGAACAACAGCAGTAGGTGATGCTTCTATTTGAGTAATAAGCTCACTATAACTCAACGTATCCCATACTCTTACTGATTCCGGCATCAATTGGTATCGAAAATATTTTCTTAAAGACTGGTTTAACTTTAGGCTTCCTTCTTCATAAAGTTTCATGGCAGCCAATGAAGTTGCTGCTACTTTGGTGACAGATGCGACATCATAGATGTCATTTATCGATGTAGCGACTTCGTTATTATAGGTATGGCTGCCGAATGCTTTGTGGTATATCACTTTCCCATCTTTGGCCAATAGCACCTGGCAACCAGGCATAGCAGAATCTGCAATACCTTCCCAAACTATGCTATCAATCATTGATAGCTCTTTGGAAGAAATCCCCACCAATTCTGGAAACCCATAAGACAGTCTAATATCCTGAGTAGTGTCACCTATTTGCTCTAATTCATCTAGCCCTGTAAGCATGGGGACGATTCCCTTTGCTGATACCCCTCCAAAAAGTATTTGCGCCGCAATAGATTGGCTGATAGGATCATTGTTATACACTTGTAGCCATGTGTTAGATCGTTCTATTTTTTCAAGAACTTCCAACGATCTAAAATTAACGATTACAACGTTCGTTCTTTGCTCGAGTTTCTCAACAAATGACTGCGTCACGGAGTCTTCGATTTCTCCATTTATCGCTAAAATAATCGGATTAAAATATCCCAGGTAATTGGGATTTGTCTCAGAGACAGACACTACTTCATCAGTCAATATGTCGGCATAGTTACCTAGGTATTCTTCAAATACGGGAAGTTCTGGTCCAATGGTCAACAAGTAAAAATGCAGGGTATCAAGATTTTTAAACGGTACAGTACCCAGCTTATTGTCCATCAAAGATATCTGATTGACAACCGTTCTATAGGCCGTAAGCTCATCATTCCTATTCGCAGAGGTATGAAATAACTGTGGATTGTATTGTCTATCAAATTCAAGTGCCTTCTCTCTTGGACCAATTTTTGATTTACTCAAATATTGAAAATCCAAGAGCATAGTACTATCCCAGGCAATGTATAGCCCCAGCCAGATATAAAATGATATGTAAACAATCCTTTTCATTAACTTACATTTTGCCTTCTGATTTTTACTGAAAAACGATGAGAGAAGTTGCTCTCAGATCTTTATATTATATATGGCAAAATTACAGCCAAGGTTGCTTGTAAGATTTTCCAAAAATTCGAAATACCTTAAATACAACATGATAAATCAGTATAATTCAAATATAATGAACTGATAACCAATATTTTATAAAAATTTCATTTTGAAAGAGAATATTACAACCTGTGAACAAATTATAGCTGTACACCCCTCGTTCCTGACCATTCACCCCAAGAAAAGTACATTTTACCCCACCTTCTTTATTGTAGAAAAAATTTCGATCTTACGATACAATCTTTTCTTTCAATATCGTCCAAGATTTCAAGCGAGTATGACCAAAAAAGAAAAAGTATCATTTGTGATCAACAAACTAGAAGAACTATATCCAACGACTCCTATTCCGCTCCAGCATCAAGATCCGTATACACTCCTGATAGCCGTACTACTTTCAGCTCAATGTACAGACGAGCGAGTGAATCAAGTTACTCCATCCCTTTTTGAAAAAGCTAGAGATCCTTTTGCAATGAAAGATCTCCCCGTAGAAGAAATCAAAGCCATTATCAGGCCTTGTGGCTTATCTCCTCGTAAGTCTCAAGCTATTTCCAAATTATCGCATATTTTGGTAGATAAGTATCAAGGCAAAGTACCTCAAAGTTTTGAAGAATTGGAAGAGCTACCAGGCGTAGGGCATAAAACAGCTTCAGTCGTTATGTCGCAGGCATTTGGATTTCCCGCTTTTCCCGTTGATACGCATATCCATAGATTGATGTATAGGTGGACACTGTCGACAGGTAAAAATGTTGTACAAACTGAAAAGGATGCCAAAAGACTATTTCCAGAAGACATATGGAACAAACTCCACCTTCAAATAATATTTTTTGGTAGAGAATACTGTCCCGCTCGTGGCCATCAACCCATTGAATGTCCAATCTGCAATAAAATTGGGAGAGCTACACTCTTCAAATAATGGTAAACTTATCTTTCTGAGTTGCGTTTTTGATATAATAACTTACAACTCTTCTGAGTGAAATGAATTTAAAAATGAAGTAAGATATGAATGAAGAGATGATGCATTCCGTACATGAGGCGCAGAAGATTCCTGAGTCTCGTACATTTTTAACTTTTTTACCCATGTTGTATGTAGCCTGGGCAGATGAAGTATTATCCCCTAGTGAGCTTGCGCTCATACACCAAAAGATACAAGAACTGGAGTGGTTACCCACAACTGAAAAGGAGTTGTTAGCTACATGGACTGATCCTTCCCGACCGCCTTCGGCTAAGCAAATGAAATATTGGTTAAATAGGATCAGAAGCGTTGCCCATTCATTTCCAGAATACAAACGGCAATCTTTGGTAGACTTAGGATTGGAGATGGCTACACTGTACGATACAAATGGTATAGATTCACTGTCTGCAGAAGCCCAATCTGCATTACGGGATATTGAAAAAGTACTCAACATTTCTGATCCGGATGTAATTGATGAATTGATCTTACAGGAGGTAAGAGAAGAAGTAGATTCAGAAACTGAAATTAAGCCTTCATTCGATCCTCATTTGCTAGGAGAGCTATTAGATAGCGATAATCCAGATACCAAGCAAAGAGTAAGGACCTTACTATCAGATCCTGTCTTTGGATTACAACATTTTAGAGACAAAAACGCCCACAGAGAAAAGGTATATGAATGGTGTAAGATTCTTGCGGAACATGGGCTAGGCTTACAAGCTTTCCCTAAAGAGTACGGTGGACAGGGTGATATGAGCGGCTACATGGCCATTTTTGAAACTCTTGGATATCATGACCTTAGTCTATTGATTAAGTATGGGGTTCAATTTGGGCTATGGGGAGGGAGTATTTACAATCTTGGAACTTCCAAGCATCATCAGGATCTTCTTCCAAATATTGGTTCATTGGAACTCCCTGGTTGTTTTGCTATGACAGAAGGAGGACATGGTTCAAATGTGAGAGATCTGGAAACTACAGCTACATTTGATCCTCAAACGGATACATTTATTATCAATACGCCCACTCCGCTAGCCTTCAAAGAATACATTGGTAACGCTGCATTACATGGAAAGATGGCCACTGTATTTGCTCAACTTTACACAGAAAATACATGCTATGGAGTACATGCATTTGTAGTTCCCATCCGTGATGAACAAGGTGTTCCCCTTCCAGGAGTAAAAATTGCAGATAGTGGTGATAAATTGGGATTAAATGGCGTGGATAATGGTCGTTTGTGGTTCGATCATGTGAAAATACCAAGAGCAAATCTGTTAGATAGATTTGCAAGTGTTGATGAGAATGGTACATACAGCAGTCCCATTGCAAGCGAATCACGGAGATTTTTCACGATGCTCAGCACATTAGTTGGTGGTAGAGTGGGTGTACCTATTGCTGCACTCAGTGCAACAAAAACCTCTCTGTATATTGCCATAAAATATGCCCATCAACGCAGACAATTTGGGCCTGAGGGTAAACCGGAAATACCTATAATGAAATACCCTACCCATCAGAGAAGGTTGATTCCACTGTTGGCGAAAACCTATGCGTTAGATTTTGCCTTAAAATATGTTAAATCAAGGTATCTCGATCACTCTGAGGAAGATATTAGAGAAATCGAAGCCTTAGCTGCTGGTATCAAAGCAATCACAACATGGCATACTACTCAAACTATTCAGACCTGTCGTGAAGCCTGCGGAGGTAATGGCTATCTGGCAGTCAACCGTTTTGCCGATTTAAAAGCAGATACTGACATCTTTACCACCTTTGAAGGGGATAACACAGTTCTAATGCAGCTTGTAGCCAAGGGGAGGTTATCTGAGTTTAGGCAGCGATTTAGCTCGATGAACTTCTATGGATTTGTAAGGTATTTTGGTCAACAAGCAGCAACAGCTATCACAGAGCTCAATCCAGTGATTATTCGAAAAACAGATGCAGCACATTTGCGCTCTTTTGAGTTTTTACAAAGTGCATATACCTTTCGGGAATCAAGCCTGGTAAGTTCCGTAGCAAGACGTCTAAAGCATCGGTTGGATAATGGGATGAACTCATACGATGCATTCATGGAGACGCAAACACATATGGTTACTATGGCACATGCATATATGGATAGTATCGTGTTAAATGCATTTTTACAAGGTATCAAGAATGTCCAGAATCCCTCTGTAAAAAATGTACTTGAAAAATTATGCAGCCTATATGGGTTAAGTGAAATTGAAGCGAACAGCGGATGGTATTTTGAGAAAGGATATATCGAAGCCAGCAAACACAAAGCGATAAGAAGAGAAATAGATCAGTTATGTTCTGAGTTAATGCCAGAATTAGAAGGACTCATTCAGGCATTTCGCATTCCTAAATCTTGTGTCTCAGCTCCCATTGCATTAAACTATCCTGATAATGTATAGAGTATGTTTTTTTAAAGCTGTAGACATAGGTTTATTACACCTAATGAATACCAATTTAGGATAGTGCTCTTTACATACTTAATCTGATGTAATGAGCAGACTAAATCTCCAGAAAGTATACAGTAGAGAATAGAATTTCTCGTACATTGCCCTATGAATCTTAAGAAGGTCCTCCAGCAAGTTCATTTGTGGATAGGGCTTGCAACAGGACTACTATTCTTTATCATCGCTTTTTCCGGAGCGTTATACACCTGGGAACCAGAAATGAGTCGCTGGCTGTACAAGCAAGCAGTGAGTCCAGAGTATCGCCCAGTAGTATCGGTATCTCAATTGAAAGAAACCCTATCGCAGGAATTTCCTGAAGGGGACTTTCGTACGGCGATGTTTAGTAATAAAAAGACTGCCTATAAAGTCCTTCTGTATGCCCCAGGTACCTACTATCACGCTTATCTAAATCCCTATTCAGGAAAATTGATTCACCTACAAGACATGAAAAAAGGTGTTATCAATAAGCTTAAGGGCTTACACCGAAATCTGCTGTTAGGTCAGATTGGCAGAGAAATCGTTCATTGGGTCACGCTACTGGCTCTACCAATGCTTATCACAGGAGTATATTTGTGGGCAACTGCACGGGTCACAAGAACAAAGCAGCGTTTCCGCATCAAGTGGGACGCTTCTCCCAAAAGATTGAACTACGATTTGCACAATGTACTCGGGTTTTACGCTACCTGGATCGTGGTATTTATGATCCTTACGGGTATATTCTGGGGATTTGAGCCTGTAAAAAGTAGCCTAAAGATCCTACTGGCAGAAGGTTCTGCCGTCTATGAACAACCCAAATCCGATGTGTCTGCTACAGATTCTACCATAGATACATTTATATTTATTGATAGCCTGATGAAAGTATATCGAGTGTGCTTTCCCAACAAACAGGTAAGAGTCAGCAACCCTCACCCAGAAGATGCCCCCATACAAGTATCTATTATTGACCCAAGAAGGCTGGTGCACAAGGTTGATCAGTATTACTTTGATAGGTATACCGGAAAAGTCATTGAAGGTAATTTTCAACATGCTCGTTACAAGGATGCAAGTGCCTACACCACATTAAATGGTATGGTCTATGATATTCATATGGGTAATATCCTGGGGCTTCCAGGTAGGATACTTGCCTTCCTCGCCTCCTTTGTTGCGGCCTCACTACCCATCACCGGTTTTTTGTATTGGTGGGGACGAAAGAAACGTAAATGAGATACTATATTCTTTACCCAATACTATTGGGGCTGTAAACGGATATAAAATTGATCGCCTTCCTGAAGATATCGAATCCACATCTCGTCATTTTTTAATCTGAGTATTTCCACATCCAAAATGAACTCGACTTCCATTGTATCAAGTGGGTCCAAGTATGTAATTCTCATCCTGTCTTTATCACCGAGAAATAACCAACTACCTTCCCAAAACGATTCTAACGTATCGGTTTCCAACTTCAGCGTCCAATCAAAATTGGAATCCTTATCAAAAGTCATCTCGAACAAGTCATATTTGCGAGTCTCATCAATGTTATTTCTTGAAATCAAACCCGCAGACCAATCATTTTCTACTCTTCCTTCTGGAGAACGAAAACTGAGTAAGGGTCCATCTTCATAACGACGACAACTTAGTAGGGCACTACCTATAAGTAGCATCCCAATCCAAAATCTGAAAGAATGATTAATATTCATATTATTTTACTTGTCCATACATACAGTCAAAAACTGTGCTAACTGTACAAATACACATCCAAATTACGTATTAGTTCTAACATACTTAGACCCCAAATTTGTTCACTTTATATTTGAAGCGTGGAAGGAGAAAAGGACATATTAAAAAAATTATATCGATACTGTGCGTATCAGGAGAGGTGTAAAAGCGATGTGAGGAACAAGCTTTCTGAATTGGGCGTACCTCATCATGAAATGGACCATTGTATTACTCACCTTGAAGAAGAAAATTTCCTCAATGAATCCAGGTATGTACATGCTTTCGTGAGAGGAAAATTTTTCCTCAAAAAATGGGGTAAGCATAAGATAATTGCTGAATTGAGAGCCAAAGGCATTGATAAGACCTTGATAGAGAAAGTACTGGAAGAAGAAATCGATACAGAACAGTACATAACGGTACTCAGCACACTTGCAGCACAAAAGCTTACCCAATTAGGAGGTAAAGTGACGGTCGAAAATTCGCAGAAAGTACATTTTTATCTCACACAAAAAGGATATGCCTGGTCAGACATACAAGAAGTATTAAAAAGACTGAAGAAAGTGGATGAGTAGCGTTCGCACTTCTGTAAATTTTGATAATAACAGATTTTGTGAAGTGTCATTTACATCGTGATAATGTGGGGGACCTCCCATTGTAAACACAAAAAAGCCCGGAACTCCTTGTTTAAGGAAGAAATAATGATCGCTATTAGGTGCATTGGGTCTGGCACTTACAACAGGCACTGCATCTAATTCTTCGTTCATATTCTTCAATTTTTCATAATACTCGGGATAATCGCGCCCTCCTACTGTCATGATCCCTTTTGTACCATTTCCCATCAGGTCCAAATTGAGCAGAAAGGAAATTCGAGATAAAGGGATAATGGGTTGTTCAACTGCTAAATATCTAGACCCTTGCAATCCTGTTTCTTCTCCACCAAATGCAATAAATAGCAGACTGTAAGGTAATCTATGAGAGGAATGGCTAAAATATCGAGCGAGGGAAAGGAGCATAGCTGTACCCGATGCATTATCATTGGCACCAGGGAATATAGCTGCCCCTATTCGTCCCAAATGATCGTAATGTGCGGTTACCACTAAGAAAGAGTCTGGGTATTGTGTCCCCGGCAAGTACCCTAAGACATTGTACTGGGTTAGTGTTTCAACACTTCCTGCAACTAACACTTCAGCCTGTTGAAAAGTATCTGGAAAGCTATCTGTTTGGATATCTAAAATGGGAAGTGGATAAGGGTCCAGCGTAAAGCCCGCTGTCAATTTATCTTTTAAAATGAGAATAGCTGCCGGTTTTTTAACAAGCAATGGATTGATCCTATCCCATATACGTTGTTTTTCGCTGTATATAGCTTTTAATGAATCATTATGGGCAATTTCTTCAGGCCAACCCTCTCGGATAACAATTATCTGATCACTAATTTTTTGTGTGATCTCAGATAAACCATATCCTAGATCTATTACTTTTCCACTAACTTTTCCACTATTGCTGAGGCTTGAAGGTATAAAATCAGTTCCAAGAGAAAGCACTTTATTATCAATAGTAAGTGCAGCATGGGAAATAACATGAACCTTTAAGGGAAAAGGATGTCGATATGATTCTGTGGAATCCATACCCGATACCGGCTGCAAACCCATTTTTTCAAATTGCTCAGCTAGAAAATATGCAGTTCTTACCGCCCCACTATCAATATATCCTCGCCCAGCCAATGTATCCGAACACAATATGTCTATATCCTCTCGTGCTACTTCGACCGGGCTACGTTGCTGGGCGTTGGCAGTAGCAAAACTCCCCAATACTATGAAAATCGAAGCGAGTGTACGTATGTATTTTTTCATCAAAGTTGATTATGTTAAAGTACCGTTAGCATTCTCAATATTAATTGAATGAACAAAGGATTATACTTACATTTTTATTAAATTTTTACTACCTGTAAAATAGGCATTCACTTTTACTAACGATCAATCTCATGTCCCGGATACGACTATTTTATCCTCTCTTGTCAATTTTTTTACTACTTCTTGCCTGTCAAACTCAGATATCCGAAGTATCAACAGATACAAGGCCTAATATTATTGTCATTCTATCTGATGATATGGGATATTCTGACATAGGATGCTATGGTGGAGAAATTCAAACTCCCGTATTGGATCAATTAGCTTCAAATGGTCTAAGATTTACACAGTTTTATAACACCGGACGATGCTGCCCCACCCGCGCATCACTGCTTACAGGATTATACCCCCATCAGGCAGGAATAGGACATATGATGGAAAATAGGGGAACTGATACATATTCAGGAGACCTGAGTAATCAAGCGGCTACCATTGCAGAGGTTCTACACCTATCGGGTTATCGTACCTATATGAGTGGCAAATGGCATGTAACTCCACATATTCACGAAGGTGATCCTCAACATAACTGGCCCCTGCAACGCGGTTTTGATCGATTTTTTGGAACTATCCACGGTGCAGGAAGTTTTTATGATCCCAACTCACTGGCCAGTGGAAACCAGCTCATTACTCCACATGAAAACTTTTACTATACAGATGCTATTAGCGATTCCGCTTCCCATTACATCATGGAACATAATTTTCAAAAACCCTTTTTCTTGTACGTAGCCTACACTGCTGCACATTGGCCCATGCATGCACTTCCAGAAGATATCGCCAAATATAAGGACCGCTATCAAAAAGGATGGGATTCGCTCCGAAACGAACGATACAGAAGAATGCTAGATATGGGATTAGTTGATGCAGCATGGGAAATGACAGATAGAGACGATCGTGTACCCATATGGGAAGAAACTGAACTACCAGATTGGGAAGAAGCGAGGATGGAAGTCTATGCTGCCATGGTCGACCGAATGGATCAAGGTATAGGTAAAATTGTAACTGCTTTACAAGCCAATGGCCAACTTGATAATACAGTAATTATGTATTTACAGGATAATGGTGGCTGTGCAGAAGGTAGAGGAGAACATCGGGAGCCTTATCCGCCGGCAGATACGACCATTGCTTTACAACCTATGGGAGAAAATGAGTTACAACTCGATATGGTTCCCAAATTTACCCGAGACGGACGCCCTATGAAATATGGAAGGGGAATTATGCCAGGGCCAGCAGATACCTATGTCGCGTATGGAAAAGGATGGGCGAATGCTTCTAATACCCCATTTAGAATGTATAAGCACTGGGTACATGAAGGGGGCATCTCAACTCCACTCATTGTGCACTGGCCCAAAGGTATCTCAGAAGAAGGTACTTATCGAGATCAACCGGGCCATCTTATTGATATTATGGCAACCTGTGTGGATTTAGCCAATGCATCTTATCCCCAAGTGCTAAATGGATCTCCTATTAAGGCAATGGAAGGTAAAAGCTTAGTTCCTGCATTTGATAATCAATCTATCGAACGGACAGCCATCTTTTGGGAACACGAAGGAAATCGCGCTATACGACAAGGTAAATGGAAGTTGGTTTCCAAAGCCTCATACAATCCCTTTCATTGGTGGGGTACAGATGAAATACCTATGGATCAATGGGAATTATTTGACCTGGAAGCAGATCGGACAGAATTACATGATCTATCTAATCGGTTTCCCGATAAAGTAGAGGAGTTAGCTAAACTATGGATGAAATGGGCTAACGAAAATCAAGTTGTTCCTCATCCGGAGATCTAACAGCTATCTTCATAAACATAAAACAAACCCATTCAAGGAACAATATTTTGTTCATTTTGCGGAGAAAGTTTGAAGGCAATTGAAAAAAAATTAATTTCGTTGCCACAAAAAATCCTTTAATAATCAACGATAGATTTGATGAAAACATTCCCCGAATTACATTCGGAAAGATTGTTGCTCAGCGAAATTACATCCCAGGATATTCCTCAAATTGTAGCGCATGCAGATAATCCAAATGTTGCACACGGCACATTGTCTATACCTCATCCCTACACTCATCATGATGCGGTCTCTTTTATTATTAAAATCCACCAACAATTTCATGACGGGTTATCCTTCACATGGGGAATAAGATTGAAGGATAATCCTGAATTAATTGGTGTGACGGGTCTCCATTTAAACAACACACACAATCACGCGGAAATAGGATATTGGCTAGCAGAGCCTTTTTGGAATCAAGGATATACGACCGAAGCTATAGGAAAATTACTGGATTATGGATTTAGCCACTTGAACCTTAATAAAATCTTTGCGCACCACTTCAAGGAAAATCCCGCCTCCGGAAAAGTCATGACAAAGAATGGGATGATTAAGGAAGCAGAATTGGTCGAACACGTGAAAAAAGATGGGAAATATCTCACCGTAATACAATATCGGTTGACACAATCAGAATATAAGAAATTAACAAAAAGCTCATCAAGATTAGGTAAAAAATAATTGCTTAATTCAAACTCAATCTACACGCATAGCCCTTCAGAGAAGAATTGGAGAACCCCAAAAAATAGATCACAAAGGCCAAGCCAGGAAATCTATTGATAAAGTACACTTCGTATTAAAAGTTAAAATTCCACATAAACGACATTATATTGTGTATTGAATGTTATATCTGTAATCCGCATCTAATGAAATATCTGTTTATTCTTTTTATATGCCTGGTATTTTCTTGTCAATCACCTACTGGTAGCTCTGATGTTTCCAATATTATGGACACCGAACAATATCTCGTCTATCATTCTAGCAGAGGAAATGGCTTTGATATTTATCAAAACACACTTACAGGAGATAATGAGATTCAGGTAACTCACGATGCAGGCTGGGAGTGGCTCCCTCAATGGAAAGCTGACAAGGAATGGATTATCTTCAACTCGCAGGATACTTTTGGTACATATAAGATGAGAGCTATAAATCTGTTGGGCGAGCAAATGAAGTTTGACTTAGGGACTCTTCCCGAATGTATCATTTCACCTTCGGGAGTATACGCAGCCTACATACGTTCCTGGGAGGATAGTACATGTATTATGATTACTTCAATAGATAACATTGCTGATAGTTTGCAGGTAATCTGTTCAAACGGCACAAATGATCGACCCAAATGGTCCTTCGATGGTCAAAAACTATCTTTTATTTCAGACCAAAGTGGTAGTAATGAACTGTATATTTTCAATCTATCTGATCAAAGCACTCAAAGAGTAACAAACAATGATCTAACTGAAAAATATGTTAGCTGGTCCCCCGATGGAAAAAGGATCGCTACAACGATGAGATCCGATAGTACAGAAAATGATATTTATATCATTGACCTCACTACGCTTGAGACTATGCAGCTCACACAAACTTCTATTAATGAAAGTGAAATTTCCTGGTCCCTATACGATGATTTAATAGCATATCATGCGAAAGTGGAAGAAAAAGATGATATTTTTACCATAGATATTGAATCTGGTAACGTAACCCAAATAACTCAAGGTCAGGGTTATCATGGGGAACCTACATGGGTGAACAAATAATTTGTATTCCGTATCAAGACCCTGTATCCAAATGGGAACATATGAAATATCGCTACATTACTATTTATTTTTGCATATACTTATGCTTACAACTACATCTGTCGGGCCAACCTTCACCCCCACTCCCATCATTTCACTTGACAGCCAGACCTTGGAAACCCTTGAGAACTACCCCTTCAGATTATTTAGATGCAATTGAAGGTCTTGTGAGGGTTGCCGCACAGTTTCAGGATAGTAGTGGAGCGATCATAGATCCTTACCTCCATCGTGAACACCAATATTCTACCCCATATTTTGCCTACGCTTTGGGCACATTAATAGATGCAGGTTTATGTCATGATTTAATCGATGCAGGAGTTCGAGCTATGGATAAATCTCTCAACGATTTTTCAGCAGGATATTCCCATATTCCGGATGCTCACGGAGAATTTTATATTGCAGCCGTTGCCGAAGCACTAGAGCTTTATCAGCCCTATATCTCACCTTTAAAATATCAACATTGGAAATCTCTGGCTTCCACTCCACTGACAACTATTATGCGCGATCAAACGGGTCGACTGAATAATTGGAGGACCTATACGATGAAGGGAGAATGGCTTCGAGCGAAGAAAGGGTTAGTAGATTCAATATCGGCTATTACATACATTGAATACAATTGGCTTAATACTACTCAACGAGCACGTATTTTCAATGATACGTGGAATCTGTATCAGGATTGGAGTAGTGATCCACAATCCCATGCAGTAGAAGCAGTAGGTAGAGGAAATCTTACCTCACTCTCTTTAAATGGGTACAATGGCCCGTCTGCAAATGAAATCCGTCAACTTATTCTTAGAGGAGGACAAACTTCTCTTTTATTACAGAGTCCTACAGGCCAATGCCCTCCAAATGGTCGAACGGATAACCATGTATTTAATGACATCTTGTATCAATTGATCTTTGAAGCATTAGCGGAAGAATCCTTGAAACAGGGGCAGCATCGTATGGCAGGCCAGTATCGAAGGGCGGCACTACAAGCATTCCAAAGTATACAGCGATGGAAAAGGGATGATGATCTTTGGAGAGGTTCATTTTATATTACCAAAAATCATTATGACCCGGGAAAGCGTATAGGTTATCAACCTGCGAGTCAATGGGGAAACTACAGTGGAGCGATGATGTTTCATCTTGCAGAGGCATATCGTACACATATTTCAGAGATTCCTCAACAGCCTACCCCTACAGAGATCGGTGGATATGTGTTAACAACCGATCCTCGCTTCTCTACATTTGTGGCAAATGCAGGAGGGATGCAAGTGTTTGTCAACTTACGTGGCGATGATGTTCCCAAGTATGATACATACTGGTCTCCCTTAGGTGTTGTACGATTTTCCAGAACCAACTGGGATGATCGGTTAGGTCCTTCTGATGGAGGCAGACAATACCTTTCAAATGATGAAAAAGAAGGTCTTTCTTTAACAGCATATGGAACAGGAGTTTCATTTGGCCCTACCTGGGAGTATCGTGGTCAATGGATACGTATGGCTGATATGGCTCGACACTACCGAGCGATAGTACACACTGAATTTGTTCATCCCCTACTGGTAAAGTTCAAATTATATTATACGTATATTACAGGGGTTGGCGGACCCTATTTCGAACAGATATTCACCGTTACTCCTGATGGTATATTCTCTCAGCTCAAATGTTTACAGAAAAGAGATATTGGTCTGACTATACCCCTATTGATTGACGATGGTCTTCCACTTAATTACCAAATTCATGACGGCATCGCCAGTACGCATTATCCAGATTCCTCAGATCGACAACATTTCATTAGTCTAAATTCCCATAATGATATTTATACACAAGACGAGCCTATTATCAGCACTTATGGAGACCTTCTACCACTTAGGTTTACTACGGCTGATACTTCTCTGAATGTATTTATCTATCCTGCTCATTCAAATGATCCATCTGCCAGAACATTTAAGGACAGTTTTACCCTAACAGAAGCTGGGTTTACTTCTATATTAGGCAGAGTAGAACATAATATGTACATAGGGAGGTTTAGTGCAGGGGGAGAAGGAAATTCAATCGATCTGGATGATGATGGGGAAGATGATGTTATATTCGATACAGAATGTCAATTCATGCTTCAGCTAACACAAGGTAATATCTCTGCTGTAGAAGTTGACAGAGAAGTTATCATGAAATACAAGGGTACAACATATAAGTTGAAGGCGTTTGAGCCAGTATTTAGAAAGGAGTAAATGGATTAGCTCTATTCTTGGTTGAACGACTTCAGCGTTCAACCAACTCCGACTGCAGACAATGCAAACACGAGTTCTTGTGCTATTTGCTTACATCTCTCTTCATACACAGCTGCTTGTTGAGGAGTACCATCAGCTTTTTTGGGGTCTTCATAGGGAAGTGAGATTCGTTTGGTAGCTCCCAGGACAACAGGACACGCTTCATCCGCTTCACTACATGTCATGATGGCACAGAAATCACTGGTAGGGTTTGCTTCATCACTATATACCTTCGACCATGCAATGATGGGATTTTTATCTGTCGCATAATGAACTTCATACCGGGGATTATCACTTTGATCCGTGGCTTCTACATTGAAACCCAATGCTCGCAATGCTTGAATAGCATTGGGATTAAATGCAGTGGCTTCTGTTCCACCAGAAAAGGTACTTACGTCTGGTATCTCATAGTAATCCGCCAACACTTTTCCCCACACTTGTCCAAAATGACTACGACGAGAATTATGTGTACAAATAAATACCAGGTTTGATGGTTTACTTTCCCGGGATTGTCGCTGTAAATATTCTCTCAACATCAATAATCGACTCCTTCTATCATCATTAGGCTCAGATATATTCTCTTCAAATTTTTTAATATGCTTTTCTATTTCAGGTAAAAGGTTCATGGGGTTTTTCTTTAGGTAAATATTCAAATCAAAGGTTTGGGATGATTCTTTTAATTTTACATAAAAAGAAAGAAGTTCAACAAAATTGATTGTTCGTTATCTTTACAAAGATCCATCAAGTTATATTTATTTTCCAAGTATATGAACTCCTACATTGCACTTTTAAGAGGTATCAATGTTAGTGGCCAGAAGAAAATAAAAATGGCTGACTTACGCGCTCACCTATCCGAGTTACCCATGTCAGACATACAAACCTATATTCAAAGTGGAAACATTGTATTTGACAGTGAAATTGATACAAAAACAAGGCTTGAACAAATGATTCAAGAGAAAATATTTGAAAAGTATCAGTTTGAGGTTCCCACGCTTATCATTGATGCTACTATTCTTGATTATGTTTTAACACATAATCCTTTTGTAAAAGATCCAGAAAAAGACCCTAAGCGTTTCTACGTTACTTTTCTTTCAGATATTCCAGAAACGCTTCAAGTAGAGAAGCTTGATCCTGAGAGATATCTGCCTGAAGAATTTGCACTTGATCACAATATCATTTTCTTCTATTCTCCTAGTGGATACGGGCGTGCAAAAATGAATAATAACTTTTTTGAACAGCAATTAAAAGTTCAGGCCACTACACGGAACTGGCGAACTATCCATAAATTGAGGGAAATGACCGGATAGATGTATGAGTCAAGGACGTAGATAATATTAGGGAATACATATTCTACAATAACATTGAATTACTAAGTATCAAATTATGAAATACGGATTACATGGAAAATTGCAGGCTACAGAAGGGAAGGGTGATGAACTCGCAGCCATCCTGCTTAAAGCTTCAGAATTAGTCGAAAAGAAGTCGAGTTGTCATTTATATTTAGTAGCTAAAGACAGTAAAGATCCCGACTGTATATGGGTGACAGAAGTGTGGGATACTAAGGAAGCACATGATCAATCATTGAAGATGGAAGAAATCAAGTCATTGATTAATGAAGCTATGCCCATATTGAAAGAAATGCCTTCAGGGGGTGCTGAGTTAATTGTCATGGGAGGAATGGGATGGCTGGATCAATAAAACTGTATTATATGAAAAAGTGTATTAAAAAATTCCATATTTACCCTTCCGTTTAAAGTATTTTTGAGAATGGTTCGTCTTCCAGAAAAAAGACTACATGTCAATTTACATGGCAAAGGCTCCTGAAAATAGTATCCCCGGTATCATCAAAACGTACAATCAACGTTTATCTAGTTTTATCAGGAGCCGGGTACCCAACCAGGATGATGCAGAAGACATTTTACAAGAGGTATGGTATCAACTCAGTAGAGTAGTAGATATTAATACCATTGAACAAATGAGTGGTTGGCTTTTTCGCGTTGCCAGAAATAAGGTTACAGACAGATATAGGAAAAAAACGCCCGAATTGTTCGAGGATTTTAGCTACGAAAATGAGGAAGGCGAAACGGAATTCTTCGACATCATGTTGGAGGACCATGCCGATCCTGAAATGGACAACTTAAAGGAGTTATTTTGGGAAGAATTGTGGGAGGCATTGGATGAATTACCCAATAATCAACGCGAAGTATTCATCTGGAATGAATTGGAAGATCAGACATTCCAGGAAATATCTGATCGTACGGGAATAAATATCAAAACATTGATCTCTAGAAAAAGATATGCAGTATTGCATTTACGTAATAGATTGGAATCACTTTACAAGGAATTTATATTATTTGATTGATTCTGTGAAATGCAAATTATTTTGTTGATTGCTTAATACTACTTTACAACTTTAAAGCTTGAACGCCATATAGCGATGTTGAAAACTCATTCATTGAAACTATGTCATGTTTAACAAGCATCCATCGGGAGTCAT
>CAZZEC010000114.1:0-19852 GCA_964652565.1 uncultured Bacteroidia bacterium | reverse complement strand
AGAAAAGACCACAGACGATAGACGACGGACGACAGTTGTTTTAAACAACTACATAGTGGTTTGATATCAACATACAAGAATTCTCACAATGATCACAATTCAGCAATTTATCCATTCAGCAATTTATCATCAAAGCATTAATCACAATTCAGCAATATTACAATTCCACAATACATCAATTCCACAATTCCTCATAATTTCGTTACTTTCCCTTATGAAACTACTTCATACGGCTGATTGGCATCTCGGGAAAAAGCTGGATCAGGTATCTCGATTGGAGGAGCAGATGGAGGTACTCAACGAAATATGCGAAATCGCAGATCGTGAGGAGGTAGACGCAATACTCATCGCGGGTGATCTCTTTGATACCCCGAATCCCTCTATCGATGCGATAGAGCTATTTTATCAGACACTCAGAAGATTAGCCAATAATGGGCAGCGTGTAGTAATAGGAATTGGGGGAAATCACGACTCCCCGGACCGCATTGAGGCTCCAGACCCACTGGCACGTGCCAGTGGTATCCTCTTAGCTGGATATCCCCATAGTGAGATCACTCCCTTTGCACTCGAAACAGGGCTTAACGTGTCACGATCTGCTCCAGGCTTTGTCGAGCTGCAACTACCCCATTATGAGTATCCGCTAAGAATCATTCTAACTCCATATGCCAACGAGTTAAGGATTAGAAAATTCCTAGGAGAATCTGATAAAGAAGAGATGCTTAGAAAACTGCTATCTCAGAGGTGGCAGGATCTGGTAGATACCTATTGCGATGACAAGGGAGTAAATGTGTTGATGACACATCTATTTGTTGTGCCGAGTAGTCATGAGGTAGAAGTCGAAGAGGATGAAGAGGAAAAGACCGTTCTTTCTTTAGGTGGAGCTCAGGCAGTATATACGGATAATTTCCCTACTTCACACCTACAATATGTTGCGTTAGGACATATACATCGACCCTGGGTATTACAGGAATTACCCTTCCCTATCGTATATAGTAGTAGCCCGCTGTCTTACAGTTTTGGAGATGCATACCCAGATAAAAGTATCTTTCTTGCAGACATTATACCTGGACAACCCGCCGCTATCAAACAAATACCTTTACAAGCTGGAAAACCTACCTTACGAACGCGATGTGAAGACATTCCTGAAGCTTTGGAGTGGCTGAAAGGACATCCCGATACCTGGGTTGAACTGACACTAGTAACAGAAGATCACATCAGTGCCAAGGATCGTAAACTATTGTATGAATCACATTCGGGCATCATACGAATTATTCCTGAATTTAAGTATCCCGATAAAATGAGATTTTCACAAGGAAAGCAAATAGATCTGGGCAAAAAGGTGGAAGATTTATTTTACGATTTTTTTATTCACAAAAAAGGCGGTCCTCCAGATAAAGAGATGATCTCCTTATTTCGGGAAATTATGAATGAGGAGTCTGAGGAATAGAAGTCTTATCCGCTAATGTATCTTTGTTAAACGCATCCTGTATGGATAGCATTTCCTGGTCAATCCATGACTTAGCAGTCTGTAGTAATATCTCTGGATCTTTAGATTCGATAGGGTTGCCATAGGTAAGCATCACATGCGTCTCCTTTTTGCCAAAGCACTCTATGAAATGACGGATAAAGGTATCATCTCCAACCCAAGCATCCTTAGGATTTTGATAATCCACGGCCACGGGTATCACTGGTATTCCTTCTCTCGCTGCAACAGCAAATGTACCGGGACGAAAATCAATGGAAGTAGGTTGGGTATGGGTAGTCCCTTCAGGAAAAATTAACACATGATGGGATAGGTTCTTAATTACTTCCACCATTTTTTCTCGCGTTTTTTTTCTGCTATCGCGATCTGATCGATTCACCCATATTACTCCTGTTTCCGTTGAACCATACCCTACAAGCGGCCATTTCTCTATTTCCGCTTTGCCTACAGGAAATGCATGGATTTGAGTAAGCAGTGGCATCGGGTCGAGGTAACTTCTATGGTTACAAACGATCAATGAAGGTGTTGTTGGAGGGTTTCCACTGATGTTAAATTTGACTCCAAGTATACGAAGAATGGAGATTAACCATCTTCTACGAATTTCTAGCCCTCTTTCAATATCTTCTCCGTTTTTCCATTTGTAATAGGCAAATTTTATCAATACCCAGTAGGCAGTACAAATAAATGCAATTAGTCTGTAGAATCCTCTAAAAAATCTCATAGGCCTTTGTATGGCAAATAATTGAAAACGTATACATTAACACTATTGGCAACTCACAAAAAAAGCGGTGTCAAACAACACCGCTTCACAATATGTCTTACACTAGCAATACTACCCACTATCTGCCCTCAGAATCCTCGACTTTAATTCCAAGACTTTCCATGATGGGGCGTGTAACGTTATCTTCTTCGGGTGCATTAAGAATGATAGATACTCCAGATCCATCAACTGTATTGAGAATATAGGTATATCCATTTGCCTCAGCGTACACTTTGATTGCTTTGTCAATTTTCTCTGTAATGGGGGAAAGTAGCTCGTTGCGCTTCTCCATGAGCTTTTGCTGAGATTTTTGACTTTCATCACGGAGTTCTTGATCTAGGCCCATGAGCTCTTCTTGGAGTGGTTTGAGATCATCTTCAGTTGCACCTGCTTGAGCTTTTTCCTGATATTCCTGCATTTTTGTTTGAGCATATTGCTCTTTTGTTTGCAGACCTTCAGATAGTTTCTGGCGAAAAGTCTGAAGTTGTTGATTCATTGTTTGCGTCTCAGGCATTCTCACGAGGATAGCCTCAATATTACAATACCCGATTTTGACTTGAGCAGAAGTAGTTGAGGCTACTCCAACTAAAATCAATACAGTAAATATGAGTGATTTAATGTTCATTATGTTTGCGTTAATTAGATTGTCAAGTGGAAAAATGTACAGCCGATCAATGATCAATTATCAGTTGAAACGGTATCTGGAACCTCTATACCCATCTGATCGAGTAGTTTCTTTGTCAAATTGTCTTCTTCTGGCCCATACAGGACAATAGATAGCCCTGATCCGTCTACTGCATTGATAATGATATCATATCCTTCTGCTTCAGATATCTTATCGAGTTCCCCCTGTATTTTATCAAACAAAGGTTGCATCGAATCCTGTTGCTTCATGGCAAGCTTTTGTTCTGACTCCTGTTGGTAGACTTGTACTTCCTGTTGTAATTTCGTGAGTTCAGCTTCAATGGGTGCTAATTCTTCTGCTTCCACTCCAGCTTCCTGCTTTTCCAAATATTCCTGATATTTCACATTAAAGTAATCGCTTTTAATTTTCAACTGCTCATCGAGCTTTTGACGATAGGTGCTTAAGTCTTCATTGACCTTCTTCATTTCAGGCATGAGGGCCATTATCACTTCTAAATTCACATATCCTATCTTTTGAGCAGAAAGGGAATGAAAACCTCCCATAAGGATAAAGAATATACATATAGAGGGAACTATTCGCTTCATGTTAACTTTGGTTAAAATGTAGTGTAATGTGCAGTTTGAGGGGAGAAGAATATTGCGTAATGATTAAACATGTGTATTTACATACTCCCAGCGAACTGAATCACAAATGTACAAAATATTAAATTATTTTAGTTCTTCGCTTAACAGTTAATCTACAACAGGTTGATATTTATTTACATCGATACCAACCCGTTGATAAAAATCCTGCAATGCATAGACGAAGAAAATACAATAAGGTTTAATCAGCGATTATTTTCTTCTTCTACCTTGAAGCCCAATTCTGCCAATACCTCATTGCTCATGTCAAAAGCAGCATTGGTATATAACCAGATGACATCTCCTGCTTTGTCAAATACAAAATCAACTCTCTTGGCTTTGGCAATTTTTTCAACAGATTGAAAAATTTGCTCCTGTATGGGACGTATTTTCTCTTCCTGTAGTTGGAAAATCTCTCCGGTTTGACCGAACTTCTCTTCCCTGAATTCTTTGGCTAATCTTTCAGCCTGAAAGATTTCCTCCTGGCGTTCCTGTCTGGTTTCTTCGGTCATCAAGACTTCTCCGGCCTGATATTCACTATATAATCGCTCAATATTTTGATACATTTTTTCCAGCTCTTCCTGCCATTTTTCAGAGGCATCTTCAATTTCATCTTGTGCTGCTTGGTAATCAGGGATCTTACTTAGTACATATTCAGTATCGATATACCCAAATCTCTGTGCACTAGCTACAGAAAAGGTAGCTATTAAGATAATTATTAACGAGAATAACTTTTTCATAACAATCTAGTGATTAAAGTAATGACGTAAAATTAGATGAACTACTTGATATTTTCTTTTTACAAAAGAGCTATCAATGCTAATACTACGTATTACAGCAAATAAATATTAAGCAAATGAGACTTCATAGCACACGGGTGCAAAAAAATTGACACTATTATCATGCAATTATAAGTTTTGTCCCATTATAAAGTGGAATTGACCACCAGATTGCTGTCCGTTGATGTCGTCAAATCCATATCCATAATCCAGTCCCAGTAGTCCCACCATGGGAAGCATTACACGAAGACCAAAACCCACAGAGCGTTTGAGGTCAAACGGATTATATTTTCTGATATCGTTATATCCATTTCCGCCTTCCAGGAATCCCAGCACCCAAACGGGAGAACTTTGATTAAGTGTAATCGGCTGTCTCAATTCTAGTAAGAATCGGTTGTAGATGGGATATCCGTCATTATTATTAGTAATAGAGAAATCATCGTATCCTCTCAAAGGAATGATTTCACGACCATCAAATCCAAATCCTGCTTGTAGACCCGCACCTCCCAGATAATATCTTTCAAAAGGTGATATACCAATATCCTGATTGTAGGCACCCAAGAACCCTGCCTGTAGACGAGCATTGAGAACCATATTCCCTACTATGTTGAAAAACCAATTACTCTGAAAGGTCCATTTATGATATTCAAGAAATCTGAATTTTTCGGCATCAGGCATTTCTGCATAGTCTCGGTCTCCTCTGAATAAAGAATAGGGAGGAGTTAACTCTATGGAGAGACTCATCTGTGAACCGCTTCGAGGATAGATGGGGGCGTCTATACTAGTGCGGCTCAAGGTTTCACGTAAAGTAATTGCGTGGATTAATGCTTCGGGCTCTCCATCGAATCCTCTAAAAATTCCTCCATCATTAATTGAGGGGTTTTGTACATCGAAGAATCGATAATTTACCGAAGTACTCAAATTAAAGAAGTCATCAGGGAAAGAAAGCCTTTTCCGGAAGTCAACAGATGCAGAAAAAATGGCATTTCTGAACAAATTAGATCTTGTGAAAAAGTTTCCTCTTTGGAATATAAAGTAAGAAGCACTTACTCCTAAGGAATTAGGCTTCTTTCCTCCCAGCCAGGGTTCCAGGAAGGATATGGAGAAGTTTTTATTCCCCAAACCATTCATTTGAACAGCCAGGTTAAGCTTTTGTCCATCGCCAGATGGTACAGGTCGCCATGCTTTGGGATCAAAAAATCTCTTGGTAGAGAAATTGTTAAAGGCCAATTGAACAGTTCCAATAAATCCTCCTCCAAACACATTTCCATTTGCATCTCTTAAGCGTTGGCCCCATCCCCCTTGTAACTGTAATTGGTCGGCAGATCGTTCCGTAACATTAAAAGCAATATCTACTGTACCGGTTGCTTGATTGGGAATGGGATTTACACCGATCTTTTCCTGGTCAAAATATCCCAAATTGATAATTTCACGTTGAGAACGAATAATTTCCGAACGGCTGAACTTCTCACCTGGAGAGGTTCTTAGTTCGCGATTGATTACATAATCACTCGTCTTGTCATTCCCTTCTATGATGATCTTTCTATTATTGGATTGAGGTCCTTCTTGTATTCTGAGTTCCAGATCAATGGAATCTTCTACAACTGCCACTTCTACCGGTTGTACATTGAAAAACAAATACCCATCATCTAAATACAGTGAACTTACATCTCCACCATTGGGATCGCCATTCAGGCGCTTTTGCAAGACAGATTCACTGTAGATGTCTCCTTTATCAATTCCCAGCACTTGTGAGAGTCTGACAGAGTTGTATTTCAAGTTTCCTGACCATGCAATATCCCGGAAATAATATTGATCGCCTTCGTATATCTCCAATTTAACTTGTACCAGTTTTTTGTCGAGCACATAAACCGTATCTTCTAAAATTTGGGCATCTCTATATCCTGCATCATTATATTGTAGAATCAAGTTGTCCTTTGCCTCTCGGAAGGTTTTAGGGACAAATTTAGATCTCGCCCAGAAACGCCAAAGCTTTTTTTCTTTCACTTTTTTAAGGTGTTTTTTTACCTTTCTATCTGTGAAATCTTCATTCCCGACAATATCAATTTCATTTATTTTGGTTCTCTTCCCTTTATCTACATCGATTTGAACGGTAACTCCATTTCTCACAACCTTATCCAGGGATTCGCTGATATCCACGGTAATATTGTAAAAGCCTTTCTCCACGTAGAAGTTGCGAATAATCCTTGTTGCAGACTGTTCTTTGGATTCAGTTAAAATGGTACCCTGAATAAAATTAATTTTTTCTTTTAAATCCTCTGCCTGAGATTTAGATATGCCATCAAATTCAATACTCGCAATACGTGGCCGTTCTTCAACAGCTAACACCAGCTTAATCGATTTACCGTTGATCTCATCGACACGTATTTCTACATTAGAGAATATATTCTCATTCCAAAGACGTTTTATTACCTGTGCGACTTCCTGACCGCCTAGCAGTTTCGTACCATCAGGAAGATTTCTGGAAATCAAAGTAATCGGATTACCTACCGCCAAACCACTCAAACTCACGATAGCATTGGGGTCACTGTATTCTGCTCCTTGAATGTCAATACCAGAAATGATATATGTCTCACGTGTTTCATTGGAAGCCTCCTGGTCTGTGGGAGTTTCCTGAGCTAAACATGGCCGTAGCATCAGAGACAGTGCAATGACCAACATATACTTATTGGAATATTTCATTGTTGAGTATGAATTTGTTCACTAATTTTTCCAAAACGTCTTTCTCTACTTTGAAAGTCTACAATGGCTTCATATAAATCTTCTCGCCTAAAATCTGGCCAGAATATATTGGTAAAATAAATTTCTGCATAAGCAATTTCCCATAGCAAAAAATTGGAAATTCTCCTTTCTCCCGAAGTGCGAATCAGTAATTCCGGATCTGGAATACCCTGTGTACTCAACGAACGACTGAATAGATTCTCATCTATCTCTTCAGCAGATAAGTTTCCCTCTTGAACCTCTTTTGCAAGCTTTTGAACTGCAGCTACGATATCCGCTCTAGCTCCATAACTCAAAGCAAGTGTAAGCGTCATGCGCTTATTATTTTTGGTAATATCTATCGCTTCATCGAGCTCCTTTGCACAACCCTTGGGTAATTGATGAAGATGACCTACAGCGTGTAGTCGAATATCATTCTTCATCAAGGTCTCCGTTTCTTTTCTGATAGTTTCTATTAACAGCCTCATGAGTGCATCCACTTCAAATTTAGGACGATTCCAATTCTCTGTGGAAAACGCAAATAAGGTTAGATATTCTACCCCAATTTCCGCTGAGCTTTCTGCTGTATCTCTCACCGCCTCTATTGCGGAACGATGTCCAAATACTCTTGCATTCCCTTTTTTTCGGGCCCATCTACCGTTTCCATCCATAATGATGGCGACATGCTTGGGCAACCTGATCGGATCGATCTTATCATAAATGCTCATGGATAACCTGCTAACGACAAACAAACTTCGAAGTTGCCTGAGGATTATTTTGACACCTAATTCTCAACAACTTCACTTCTCAAGAGGAACAAAGTTAAGAAAATGTACTCTAGTTTAATACTCCTTTACAGCCTATAGTATAAAACTGCTTTACGACTTTAGAAAATTGAACCACATATAGCAATGTTATCAACTCATATATTGAAAAAAAATCCTATCAAAAGTATTATTTTGAGCAATAAAAGGTTGTAAACTGAACGTGTTAACGTAATATTATGGAATGTACCTTTGATAAATCATAAAATATCAGTTTTTCCGCATCCATTTGTTAAAGCAAAGAAAACATGCTAATATTTTAGATCTTTCGAAGCATAAGCTATATATCGATAAAAAAGGTATAATCTAGTATGTATGGGCATTGAGAGAATTTACATATCAGCGACAAACCAACACGTAGGTAAAACAACTACTACCCTTGGTCTTGTTCATAGTTTAACATCTGTAGGGATAAATACAGGCTATTGCAAACCTGTAGGGCAAAAATATGTCATGGTACGGGAAGGGCAGGTGGATAAGGATGCGTTACTATTCTCGACATTTATGGAATTTGACCTGGAACCTAATATTCATAGTCCTGTCATCCTGGGGAAAGGGTCAGTAACAGATTATTTAGATGATCCCTCTAGCTTTAATTTCCCTATGCGGATAGATAAGGCATCTCGGGTATTAAGTCAAAGACATGAACTCGTTGTATACGAGGGAACGGGACATCCAGGAGTAGGGAGTGTGGTGGATATGTCCAATGCTGATGTAGCTCAAATGCTGGGAGCTGGTGTGATCATGGTAGTAGAAGCAGGAATAGGGAGTACGATAGATCGCCTGGATCTTAGCATGTCAATATTTGAACAGAAGCAGGTACCGATCATTGGGGTTATAGTCAATAAGACAATTCCTCAAAAAATGGAGAAAATACGCTATTATGTAGGAAAGAAATTAACAGAATTAGGGATTCCACTACTTGGGGTAATGCCCTATGAGGAAGAGCTCGCCCTCCCACTTATGCGGTCCGTAGCACAGAGTCTAAATGGAAAAATTCTTTATCACGAAGATCAATTGGATAATCGCGTACAAGATATCCTCGCAGGATCGTTAATAGATAGAGAAACATTGAAAAGTTCTTCCAACATTTTACTCGTGGTAAGCATCAGTAGGTTGGATGATGCACTGAGGAAACTCAGAGAGGTTTCACATAGAATGGGGGTAGAAGATACCATCCTGTCGGGTATAATCAGCACGGGTAGAGGGAGTATCAGCGACTATGCTATTGATTATATAGAAAAGTATAAAACGCCTGTCGTTCATTCTCAGATGGACACGTATGAATCTGTGATAAAAATTAGCCAACTGGAAGTTAAAATTAATACCCGGACGCCCTGGAAAATTGCCAAAGCAGTGAATTTATTTCAAAAACATATAAACATTAATCACATTTTAGAAATGGCGCAAGCGAGAAGTTCATAAAATATGTATCTTAACGCAGCTATTAAAATTTATATTTGAAAAATATAGCCAATATGAACAATCGACCAAAAATACTGGTGGTTGAGGATGATGAAGTAAGCCTAATCATAGCAGAGCATGTGTTGAGTCAAAAAGGATATGCTGTAGAAACGGTAGATAATGGAGAAGATGCTATTGAAATGGTAAAAAAGGAGCCTTTTCAATTGATACTCATGGATATAGAAATGCCCATTATGAGTGGTCTCGAAGCGACTCCTCAGATTCGAACCCTATTGCACGGGAAAAATATCCCAATTATTGCACTTACTGCTCACTCTACCCCTGATAAGATTAAAGAATTTGGAAAAGCCGGGATTGACGATTATATACTTAAACCCTTTAATCCAGAAAAATTTGATCAAATAGCTGAAAGGTATTTGGGAAACAAGCCATAATCATAATTGATGGACATACGTATTTTACGATTAAATAAAAAATGCATGGAGTTGCACATGTTTCCGCTTGAATTGTCGAAGAATTTCCGATACTTTTGCGTAAAACGCATAGGAATGAAAAAATCTGTTCTGTTTCTGCTCATTATTTTCAGTGGTATTTCCTTAGCTACAGCTCAGGAATTTTTTATTGATACCGTTTTTTTCGATTTTGATCAATATGCACTGAGATCTGAATACGAACCTGAAATTGATTCCATTACAAGCCTATTGGAAGAGTATCCCTCTTATTATATTGAGATCTTCGGTCATACAGATAATATTGGTACAGAATATTATAACCTTCAACTTTCCCAAAATAGAGCTAAAGAGGTCTACGACTATCTGGTGGAGCAAGGGCTGGATACAGCCCGGTTGTATTATGAAGGATTTGGCACTGAAAAGCCTGCAGCATCTAATGAAACTTTTTCTGGAAGGGGAAAGAATCGTAGGGCAGAAGTAGCGGTTATTTATACACTGGATTCTTTAAGTGCAGAAGATGCTTCGCAATTGATCAGTGATGAAACGGGAAGCGACTCGGACGATGAAGAGGAAGAAACGGAAGCTGTAGTTGTAGAGACAGAGACGTTAGAAGCTGGAGATAAACCCCTTACAGTTTTTACCAATAAAAATACAGTGATATACGGTGAAAACGGAACCCGGGTGCTTATTCCTGCAGAGTCCTTTGATACAGATGAGGAAAAAGTTACGATGGAAATGGTTGAGCTTTTTGACCGAAGCGATATGTTCCTGGTAGGAATGCCCACTGTAACGAGTGATGGCCCTTTGGAAACAGAAGGTATGGTCATGCTTGAAGCCAGAAATGCAAGAGGAAGATTAGTCAAAATGAAGCCCGACAAACCAGTTACTGTGGAAATACCAGCGCAAAGACCTAAGTCTGACTTGTCAGTTTATGAAGGGCGTGGTGGAAACAGAACCAGCCGACTGAAGAGAGCCACGATGGTTCAGGATTTCAATGCAGTGAGGAACTGGGTGAAATCTGATATTGCGATTACCCATGTCGATACGGGAGAGATAGGCCCGCACTATGAGTTTAAAATTACAGATCTTGAGCGTTTTAATTTGGCAAGATCCCTCCATATCCCTATGGATACTGACCCTGAAGATGAAGGATTTGATATAGAAGTAACGTTGAAAGGAAAGCGTTTTGAAAAAGATACGAAAGTGCTGTTAGTGGGAGGAGACTTGAATACATTTATTCCACTAAGAAAAAATAGCAAGCGCGTATATACCGGGACCAATATACAAGAAGTAAATCCTCAAGCAGAAATGATCGTTTTTGCTTCTCAAGAAGATAATCGAGGAACCCCATACATTGCCACTAAGCGCATCGTTCCAGAACAAGATGCTCAAACCCCTAAAAAGAAGTTTTTATTTTTCACCATTGGTAAAGATGAACTGGCTAGAAAGCTTGTTGATGTAAAGATTAAATTGAAGAAAAAAAAGGGAGAAGAATTTATGCAAATTTTACAGGAGCTTTAATGTCTTTTATGCTCATTCATGCTTGCATGAGTAGGATGTTTATATACAAGAAAATACTCCCCTTTTTCGACTTGTACCCAATTATCAACTACATACCCACTTAGTAAGGATCCATATTTTGTCGTATCATCTATTTGATCCAATTTATCGCGTTCGATAAATACGAATTGAGTAGATGTTTGAACTTCTTGGATCATATTTGAGAGATTGTATCTAGCTCCTAATTCAATATTATGTGCCCAATCTATGCCTATGGGATTGCGAGTATTTGTTAAAAAATGTGCAAGTGGAAATGAAGGTAAAACGGTAAAGTTTTCACCGAATCTGCTGTGAAATTGATGTAATTCTTTACACTTTCGAAACATATCTTCGCCTACCATGATCCCCTCCAATTTGGGAAATACCTCTCCCGCATGATATATCGTATCTTCCCTTGCGGAAGCCCTATAGGGATATTGATACAGTAAGGCATACACCCAAACCAGTAAAATGAGTACTACACCATAGAAAAAACGCGGGACTCTAAATTCTAATTCATCATACAGCATGAATAAAAAGGCAAATACGACAGGAGTAAAGAATAACATGGGGGTAGCATACCCCCAACTGAGCCCTGAACACCATGCAACAATTAACATCGCCAACAACAATACGTATGCACGTGTATTTATCCATGTACCCCTTATTGCTACTCCTACAGCCAGGAGAAACATAGACTGACTAAATCCAAAGGATGGAGGGACATACACTTTTTCGGTTAATGCTTTATACACATGAAGTCCTAGTAATCCGCCAAAGAAAAGCCAATAGACAGCAGCAGGTAGATACTTCCAGTAATTAGGTAGAATGAAATCTTGCTGTAGTCTCCATACGATAACCACCGGTAGAATGAGTAGGAGTAAGGGCTTACCATACTTTATAAACCCTGTGTACAGCAAATCATCAAAATGAGTAACTCCGGTTGTCTGACTGATAAACATATTCCACCATTCTCTGGCATAAAGATTAAGTACTACCAGTAGCAATAGCGTAGAAATAATATAACTAATCGTTGCAATTATCGCCGGTTTTGGCTTTTTAAGAAAAAAAACCAAGGCGGGTCCCACCAATATTAATGGATAGAAAGATTGCTTACAGAATGCTGCAAGTACAAAAGCCATTAGCCCAAAGTATGTCATCCATGTTTTTTTTCCTGTTGCGATTAAATAAATCCCAATTGCAGCAAATAATAACCCGTCTGTTGTGTGCCAGGGCATGGGAGGGAAATTGTGGACGGTACACACAAAAGAAATTGCAGCAAAAATCATGGGAGAAATCCCAACAGGTTGAAAATCAAAATACGCCTGAATGCTTCTCGTACATAGCCAAACGATCAACCCGCAATTCAAATAAAAAAATAATCTACTTAACAGTACTGGCATGGGAAATATCACTCCCAAAGAATGCAAGTATAGACTTAGGGGAGGCCTGACATATATAAAGTCGGTATAGGGAGTCTCACCAGATATAATACGCCATGACAATCCTTGTATATATCCTTGATCTGTGTCACTTAATCCATAAAAACCATACGCCAGAAAATATATAAATGGTAGTATAAGACAAATTATGCCCACACTTAAACGATCTGAAAATGGTAATTTAATCGTTCTGGTCACTCGATCGTGCTTATGGTTAGATTAGTTAGTATACAGATAGTAACTGTTAGATTGTTCTAATGATTATTATTTCTTCATATACTTTATTGCAAAACGTTTATTTCGGAGCGCGCAATAATAAAAAGACTCCTAAGATGCTGAAGATGATATTTGGCATCCATACAGCCATCCAGGGTGCATAATTCCCTCCAGAGATCGCTTCTCCTGCTGTCAATAACATGATGTAGACAAAACACAAAAACAATCCAATTCCTATTTGTAGCGCAGTACCTCCTCTTGATTTTCGAGAAGACATGGCAAATCCAATAATTGTCAATACAATGATCGCGAGTGGATATGCAAATCTGCGATGTCTTTCCAGGTATAATTCGCGAAGTATATCAGAACCCCGCATCTCTTCTAGCGTGATGTATTCAAGCAAATCCGGCAACTTTAGTGTCTGCTCTTTATGTTCAATGATGAACAAATCGTCTGGTGCCAGTAAAAAAGTCGTATCAATTTTTCTAAAGTGCTGTATTCGCTCATCTTTGGGTAAAATATCTCTTTGCGTAACGCGTATCATTTCCCAACTTTCTGTTGAGTCTATCCATCGTATTCTGTTGGCTTGTAGCTTAGATATAATATCCCCATTTTTTACCCGCTCCATGGTAAAATTGTGCCCTTCCTTTCGATCTTCATTGTAGAAGTTGAAGTATACATAGGTATCTGGAGCTACTTTCTTATGTATATTACGATTGCTGGTTATACGCTTTTTATCCTCTAATCTGTATTCAAATTCTATCCGCTTTTTGGCTGAAATAGGTACCGTGTAGGATCTTAGGTAAAAAGATATACCACAGAGTATACTAGCGGTAATGATATAAGGAACAAAAATTCTATAATAACTCACTCCTGCACTAAGGATGGGTATGAGTTCTGTTCGGTTTGCCATCCGAGAGGTAAAAAATACTACGGCAAGAAATACACACACTGGTGCAAACAAATTGGCATAATAAGGAATGAAGTTGGCATAATAAATAAAGATGATATCATTGACTGCTATATTTCTATCAATAAAATCATCAATTTTTTCAACGAAGTCCACCAACACAACTAATGCCACAATCATACCCTGGATAAACAGATAAGTTACCCAGAAGCTTTTTGTTATATATACATCTAGTTTTTTCAATCTTGTAACGATTTGTTACATAACGTATATGAACCGTATCCTGTTGGTTGTATGGCTACAAAATTGATAAATAAGTCAGGGTTAATCCAAATCTTTTGAGGGAAAGAGAGAAAAATTTCTCTCAGCCAACACAATCCACGCATTTATCGTCAATTATGTAAAGTTTACTATATTTGCTCACTATGAGAAAAAGGCACGTAACATTATGGGTACTGGGGTCAGTGATTGTTTCGACGTTTTTGTTTTCCTGTTCTAAGGATCTGAGAAAATATCGCAAATATTCCATCAGGGGAACTATCGCTCAACAAGATTCTGCAGCGTTTTTTTTCTATAATAGGGAAGATTATGAAAAGGCAGCAGTCCTTTTTGAAGGGCTACTGGGACGTTACAGAGCGAGTACTCGTTATCAGGAAATCCTATATTATTTAGCTTATAGTCGATATAATCAAAGAAGATATCTTCAAGCTTCTTCTCACTTTGAGCAGTTTACCAAACAGTTTCCCAATGCGGAACGCACAGAGGAATGTGCCTATATGCTAGCTATTTGTTTTTACAATTTATCCTATCCCTACTATCTCGACCAGGCACCTACCCTCAAAGCCATGGATCAGCTTCAGTTTTTCATTGTATCTTTTCCATACTCCGAAAAAATAGATTCATGCAACAATTATCTTAGCGATCTCAGAGAGAGACTGGCAAAGAAATCCATAGAGCAAGCCAAACTGTATTTCAAGACAGAAGATTATATTGGAGCGGTTACTTCATTTGAAGTAATGATCCAGGAATTTCCAGATTCCAAATTTCGAGAAGAAGCGCATTATATGTGGTTCCGTTCTGCGGCGGATTTGGCAAACGTGAGTACCCAAAGAAGAAAAGAAAATCGTTATAAGGATGCCTTGGATTTATACGAAGAATTTGTAGATAGATACCCCAATAGTGAGTATATCAAAGAGGCGGAACAGATCTTCATAAAAGCAAAGCGAAGTTTGGGAGAAATACTAGCTGAGCAGGAGGAGGAGGAGAGTAGCGAGTAATCACTATCATAAAGGTCTTCTGGGTCCTGACCCATCAGAAGTGAGAGTACTAGAAACCTCAACGTATGTGGAGTAAAGATAGTTCAGGCTGTGTTTTACGTTAAGTGATGAACATCAGAAATTCACATATGAATATACATGGATAGCAAGGAGGGTTTGCGAATAATATCAATTCTCATTACCTTTGCAAGCTGATTGTAATTACAAGGATTCTCAGCAAATCCTTCAAACTTTTTATTGCGCGCAAACATATTAATATGGCATTAAAAGAAGATTATTTCCTCCCTGTAGATGTTAAGGCAATCGGTGATAGTGTAGGGAATGTATATAAGGCTATCATCATAATGTCCAAAAGAGCGAATCAGCTCACTTCAGAACTCAAAGATGAGTTAACACAAAAGTTAGCGGAATTTGCCCCAGCATATGATAACCTGGAAGAAGTGATGGAAAATAAGGAGCAAATTGAAATCTCTCGTTTCTACGAACGCAAGCCCAAGTCTACACAAGTTTCGATGGAAGAATTTATAGATGGGAATGTGTATCACCGTGATCCTCACGATGAAGAAGTGTGAATCTATCCGGTAAAAAAATTATTTTGGGGATTTCAGGTAGCATTGCTGCTTATAAATCCCTTTTCCTTCTACGTTTATTACAAAAAGATGGAGCAATCGTAAAGGTTGTTATAACTCCATCTGTATCTCACTTTATTGGTGAGTTATCATTCAGTTCTCTCACTCATGATTCAGTTTTTAGCGACCTATGGAATGAGACATGGTCAGAACATGTTAACCTAGGGACCTGGGCTGATATTATGGTTGTGGCTCCAACAACAGCTAATACGCTGGCAAAATTTGCACATGGCATTTGCGACAATGCACTTACTGCAGTATATCTTGCAGCAAGATGCCCTGTGATGGTTGCTCCAGCTATGGATGCAGACATGTATGAACATGCTACCGTCAAACGAAATTTAGATATTCTTACACGGGATGAAGTATTCATACTTCCACCTGGAACGGGTTACCTGGCAAGTGGATTGGAAGGCGCTGGAAGGTTAATGGAACCAGAAGAAATACATCAACAGGTACTCCAGTTCTTCAAAGACAAACCACTAGAAGGAAAAACCGTGCTAATCACAGCAGGACCTACACAAGAGGCGATAGACCCTGTGAGATACATTACCAATCATTCTTCTGGTAAGATGGGTTATGCCTTAGCCAAAGAAGCGATGAAACTGGGAGCACAGGTCACGCTTGTTTCTGGTCCCACTGCGTTACCTGCACCTAAAAATGTTGAATTAATCCCTGTTGTCAGCGCAAAGGAGATGTACGAAGCAGTCATGAGTTTTTTCCCAACTCAAGATATTACTATAATGTCGGCAGCAGTTAGTGATTATGCGCCTGCTAAGGTAAACGCTGAAAAGATCAAGAAAACAGGTGAAATATTGACGTTGGAATTGAAAAAAACAACGGATATCCTTAAATACATAGGAAACAGGAAGACACAGTATCAATATCTGGTTGGATTTGCGTTAGAAACTAACAACGAGATGGAGCATGCACGAGAGAAATTATTACATAAAAATCTCGATTTGATCGTTTTAAATTCGTTGAAAGATCCAGGTGCGGGTTTTGGGTATGATACCAATCAGATTACCCTTATCCCTAAAGAGGGAGAACCCCAGTCATTTCCATTGAAATCTAAACAGGAAGTGGCAATGGATATTTTACAGATGGTCATCAAACAAATGGGTGTAAAATGAAATACCGTATAAATACGATTTGCACGAAGTCGCTGTTAATGATAGCACTTGTCTTATGGAATGTATCCTGCCATGCACAGGAATTTTTCTGTTCAGTTACCATCATCGATAGCAGAATTCAGGGCGATAAACAGGTCTTTGATGAAATGCGTAGATCCATTTCAGAATATATCAACGATTATAAATGGACCGAAGATCAATTCCAACATTTTGAACGTATAAGATGGCAGTTGCGGATCATTGTGAACACACGCCCTACGGCTGATCAGTTCAGGTGTACAGGACAAATCACTGCATATCGACCTATTTATGGTTCTACAGAAGAAACGATCACATTGAGAATCTCTGATCCAAACTTTGATTTTAATTATGTTCCCCAGCAGCAAATGCCTCATATAGACAATACATTTCAGGATAATCTCACAGCGCTACTTAATTTTTACGCATACATTGTGCTAGCCCTTGATTATGATAGTTTTGGTGAAAACGGGGGGGAAGTATACTATGGAAAGGCTCAGGATATGTTGAATTTAGCGACGAACTCTAATGAAACAGGATGGAGATCATCTGATGGTCAGCAAAACAGGTACTGGTTACTGGAAAATATGACCAACACTCGTTACAAGGCTTTTCATGAGTCGATGTATGTATATCATCGACAGGGATTAGACCAGATGGCTGAGGATGTAAACAAAGGTAGAACTGCTGTACTTGAATCGTTAAGAGGATTTGCGGAATTGCGAAGGCAGAATAATCTCCTTTACCTCCTGAGAATCATTAGTGATACAAAAAGTACCGAGCTGATCAATATTTTTAAGGGAGCGCTTCCTAATCAAAAACAGGAATTCATTAGCATCATGGAAGAAGTTGACCCTTCCAAAGCAGGCGACTACAACAGTGTAATGGACTAATGATATCTTTAGGATATTCAAAACACTTTAAGTTAATATGTCTGATAATATTAATGATGGAACCTACAGGATTCACCTTCCTCAATTTGAGGGACCATTTGATTTATTATTATTTTTCATCGAAAGGGATGAATTGGACATATATGATATACCTATTTCTACGATAACCAACGACTTCCTGGACTATATCCACACCATGCAGCGGATGAATATAGAATTAGCTGCAGAATTCATTCTCGTCGCCAGCACCTTAATGCGAATAAAAGCTAAAATGCTTATACCTCGACCTGTCCTCAACGAAGAGGGAGAAGAGATTGACCCACGTGAGGAACTGGTAAAGCGTTTGTTGGAATATAAAAAGTATAAATCTGTGTTAGCCGAACTTGAGGCAATGGAAATCGCTCAGTCGGAACGTAGTTCAAGGGGATATGCCAGTAAAGAAGAGAAATACCTATTAGATTCCATGTCATTTCCTGAGGAAGAATTGGTAGGCATGGATTTATATACGATCATGCGCACCTTTAAACGCATTTGGGAACGCTACAATGATCAGGCAACACAGCCCAAACACGTCATTCGCCAATATCCTTATAATGTCGAATCCATCAAAACAGAAATACTTACTCGATTGAATATCAATGAAGCAGTAGACTTCGTTTCATTTATTATGGAAAAGCATGATAGAGTTTTTGTCGTATTTTCGTTTCTAGCTATTCTGGAAATGACTCAAGTACAAAAAATAAGTATTGTGTTAGGAGATGGATTTAATAATTTTTGGTTGAAAAAAAAGCCTGAGCAAGCTCAAGCTAATGAATAGCATCAATTTTGTTTCTGATCAGATTACATTTTATCATCATGACTAAGGTACTGTTTGTTTGTCTAGGAAATATTTGTCGTTCTCCTATGGCAGAAGGATTATTTAAGCATCACGTTAAAGAAGCGGGGCTCGAGGAGGAATTTGAAGCAGACAGTTGTGGCACTGGCGCATGGCATTCAGGTGAACCTGCCGATCCAAGAATGCGACAAACGGCTCAAAAACATGGAATTACGCTTACGTCTCTTGCAAGACAAGTTAAACCCGAGGATTTCCAGAATTTTGACTACATCCTTGCTATGGACCAAAATAACTTCAATGACTTGAAGCAAATACAGGCGCAAGTCGATGGGGGAAAAGCTAAACTATTCAAAATGAGAGATTTTGACTTGCAGGCTAAGGGAGAAGATGTTCCAGATCCCTATTTTGGTGGACAAGAAGGATTTGAGAAAGTATACGAAATGCTAGACCGCTCTACACAACAGTTACTCAAGATAATCTATCCCCGGGATTTGTAAGGAATGAATTCGATAATATTAGTTATGTTACTAACGCTACAATTTTTTCCATTATCATATCCTTCATTTAGCATAATATGTATTTAAATATCCAGTGAATGCCTGTACTACTGTTGATTTAATTCTTCTATTCTCTCCAGAATATGTAAGAATTGCCGGTTGTCCAGTACCTCTTTTAGGTATCCGCTTTCAAAACGCTCTTTCCTGATATGGTATGTGATTAGTTGGATAAGCGTATCCCAGTCTACTTGCTGGATTGCCGCAGGGTTTTCCATAAATTCCTTTGCTTGTTCATGCCATTCTTTCCATTCAAAAGCCTGTATAAAGTTGGCTTCATATAAAGCACTCATGAATTCACTTACTTTGGGATGATAGCTGTAAGGCTCAAGGGTATGCTCTCCATTATAAGTATATAATTCTTCAGAATTATTCTTAAAGAAAGTAAGAAAGGAAAGTATCCCTTCTATTGATTCAGTAGATATTGAGGTAAACTGATTCATTGTTGGATGGATATATTGTTAAATGGTGATACTGTTAAATTGAGATATTGTTGAATGGCTGTATTGTTATGTTGTAGTATTTTTGTATGGTTAAATTGTAATATGATGATAATTGCTGTATTGTATTATGGTAAAAGCTAGCCACTATGTAGTGGTTTTGAACAACTGTCGTCCGTCGTCTATCGTCCATCGTTTTTATGTGCCCTAGGGCAGAATTGGCTTCCACCAATTCCTACAGTTGTCTTTTCTTCTG
>CAZZEC010000113.1:14361-19864 GCA_964652565.1 uncultured Bacteroidia bacterium | reverse complement strand
GGCATTGGAGAAGCGAGTTTGCCTGTCGTTGGGGGAGCAATCTCAAATGCATTCGCGGCTTTGACGGGTAAAAGGTTGAGACATTTGCCTTTCTCATCAGAAAAGGTGAAGAAGGTGTTGGGGTAATTCCTCAGTTAATACCTGTTTGAAATGCTTAGTGAATCAATTTCAATAAGTGCGGATTACATTAATTCCGCACTTATTGATTAATGGCTATGGCCTTACATCTATCCTTCCATAAATGATGGATATCGCATTATTTGGTTTACCTGCTAATTGATAGGTTTCTTGCATTCTGATTTTTAGGAACAATTGGCCTACATTTAATCCGAATACCTGATGTTTAGTAACAGGTGGGAGATTATTTTCACCGTTGAAACACGGGGGACAAAGTCTACGGTTTAACCCTCTATTGATTACTTCTTGTGATTCAGGTGAAAACGAGGTGGCCTTACTTACTCTAGGCGCCATAAGGAATGGAGCGCCTCCTTTGTCGTGTCCTGAACCAAAATTATGTCCAGTCTCGTGTGCCAATAATACTCTATTCTTGTCAGCCCCTTTGAGATAATCATTGACACTATATCTTCTACCACTACACATTGATCCAACAAATGCCTTACCTACTGTTCCGCTTCGTTTACCTTTAAAAAACAAAGCTCCTAAGGTATGCTTTTTGACAAATCCATCTAGTCCCCAATTGGAAAATTCATATATAAGATCATCAATATCTCTTTCACTTAATTGAGGCGAACTGGGATTAGTAAATACTACTTGCTCTACAATATTAAACCTTGCGTTAAACACATCGAAACTAGGCTGAATCATGTTGTATAGCGAAAGGATATGATCATTTACAGCTGAAATATTTTTGTCGAACTCTTCATATAGATTATAGGATGCAGCAGTAGCTATGTATATAGGTCGCCAGCCTACACATAATTCACCCATTTGGAGACTATCATCTGGAAGATCTCGTTGTATATTCTCCAATTCTTGTGCTGCACAGAGAAGCTCCCCGTCATCTTCCAAGGCCCCTTCAGCGTAGGTGATGAGATGCTGATTTTGCTGTGGAATGCCGAGTGAGCCCAGATCTTCGAGGAAGATTTTCTTTCCATTGAACGTGACAAATCCTTTCATGAAGTATTCATTGACCGTTAATCTTACTTCTCCTCCTCCCGGACTGAGAAGCCTTCCTTTAAAGGTTGTTACACGGTTATCCAATGGTCGTTGTGATCGACTATTGAGACCAATTTCACGAACGATATAATCTTCACTTCTCAAGTCATTGGGAACTAGAACAATTTCCCAATCATAGGATTCTCCCAACATTAATCGGAAGTGTACTTTGTTAGTTGAAGTTTGAAGAAATTCATGGAGTCCTTGATAGTCAAACTCATACAATTCAAATTCTTTAATTGATTCAGATAATTCCCGAAAAGTTTGACTATAGGCTCTGGGTATTAGCTGGGATTGTCTGTCGTTTTTGGCTGTCTTACCCAGCACGTTAGGCGCCTCAAAACGCGTTAGTGATTCTTGTGAAAGAGCAGAGAAATGAAGGAAAATAATACAAAATGAGATGTATACTGCTTTTATCATAGTATGTAAACTCACGCAACTTTTTTACAATGATCGTACTTTGTGTACAATAGTAAAAAACATCATGTAGAATTTATTTTCATATGAATATTAATGTTTGATTACAGTATTAGCAGATTCCGTATCTATTTTTCGGTATTTTATGAATGTACCTAAGCTATTTTTTTCGTTTAAAGAGGTGAACGCCTATTTTACTAGATATCGAATTAAGTGTGGATAGTACGAATATTGAGATATTATGTGTACTGGGTGTGAAATAATTAGGAAAGCATTTTTATTATAAAATAAATAGTATTCTGAATGAATACTTGTGTTTGATTCCTTATAACCTTATTTATTATCTATTTTTATCACCAGAATTATTTATTTCTTACATGTATCAGACCCTATGTTGTTTCAAATGGAATAAGTATTTTAGCCCATTTTATAACATGGAGATTGATAAAAAGTGTGATGCGCCTATTTCAAACTTTCTTGTACCTTCTATACAACTTATTACTTTATGAATTTATTAAATCCCGTAAGGATGGTCGTATTTGATATGGCTGGAACTACAGTGAATGAACAAAATGTAGTATACAAGACGCTTCAGGCATCCATTAACCAATTGTGATATGATTTTTCTTTAGAAAAAGTATTGGAGTTAGGCGGAGGAAAAGAGAAATCTCAGGCTATTAGGGATATTATATCTACAGTATTAGATAATAAAGAGCTGGTCAACCAAAAAACTGAAAGAGCTTATATACATTTTCTCACCCATCTTTCTCAAGCGTATGAAAAGCTAGAAGTGAGAACATATGAGGGTACAATAGATTTATTTGAACGCTTGCGTTCGTACAATATTTACATAGTATTAAATACAGGATATAATAGAAAGACTGCCATCAACTTACTCAACAAACTAAATTGGTCAGAAGGGGTTGAATACGATCTTTTGGTTACAGCTGATGATGTATCTCAAGGCAGACCCGCACCAGATATGATTCAATTGGCGATGGACAAAATGGGGATATCGAATGCAAAAGAAGTCGTAAAAGTAGGAGACTCTGCTGTAGATATATTGGAGGGGAAAGCGGCAGGATGTGGATGGACATTTGGTGTAACTACGGGAGCTCAAACAGAAGCACAATTACTTTCCGCCAATCCTGACGGAATCATACATGGATTGTGGGAATTAACAGAAAAGCTTCCATTTAGTAATATTAAATTAGAAAATTGAGGGTGCAAGTAAGGCCGCTTGGTGAATAAATGTGTGGACCATTTTAGTTACTAGAATCAAGCATTGTTACAGCCTTTTTTCAATAGGTGCAGAATTGATTCCGCACCTATTGATATGGAGTAGCATTAATTATATACTGAGTCCAACTTTTTGAGTAATGCGAGATACATATCCTGTCTTTCTGCTTCCAAAGTTTTGACAGCTATATTTCTAACTTTTACATGATTTTCCCAGGTCGAACAAGGATTTTCATAATTCCATTCAATATCCTCATGAATGTCAGTGTAGTAGTTGGGCTTAGTTTGGGCAAAAGGTTGAAAAAATCTACCTGCCCAACTGCTTTGGGTTGGATCTTCGATAGGATGCTCAGTGTCGATGACATATAACACAGAAGGTGTATCTCCTACCCTAAAATATTGTGCCCAAGCTTCATTTTTTACAACTTCCTTTAGATGTTTGCCTAAGTTGCCGTAAACAGTAAGTTTGTTCAACATCTCAGAGGGTTCATTTCCTGAAAACATACCTTCATAGGTCCAGTTAATTTCCAGCCACCAGAGGGTATTGAACCTGGGATCTTGGTAAATAAGATTCCTACCTGCGCCATTCCAGTTGAGCTGTTGACAAGGAGCCGATTTTTCCCAATGGTCAGGGATATGAGGGATGTTACTCTCTAGCATTAACCCCGTACCTATGGTGATCAGTCGAATATTATCTGCTAAGTGAGGTGCTTCCAAGAGGGAACGAGCGATACCTTCCATGTTACCCCATATCAGAACATATAAAGGAGTTTCCTTATTTGATGCTGCTTTTTGAAATAATTCCTTGGCATGCTCAGCATTATTTGCAATGCGTTGCATAATTATATCCGGGGAGGGATAGCCTTTTGAGTTCAGTTGATAGGTAGTGAAATCTTCGCGGTATGCGTTTACAGCTAATTTACAAGCCTCATACCCTTGAGCATTCCATCGTTCAGGTACGACTCCTTCTATTTCCAATTCATTGGCGTACCACAGTAGGTGTACCAATGATTGTCGATCGTCGGGGTCTCCTGCATCGATGTTGATATCAGTAAATACAAACACTCTGGGGTTAGTTTGGGCAATGTTTTGTGATAGGAGTAAGATTAAAAAGATCAGTAATAGTGTCCAGCATTTCATATTATATGGGGTTTTTAATGTTCATTAAATAGAATCAGGTAAGTGATGCGACAATATTATTTTATAAAATAAATACTAGCTATAGTGGCTTTTCAATAAGTGCGGAATTAATTCCGCACTTATTGAGAATTGAATAATCTATAATATAATTTAATCAGGAAGAAATATTCTTAGTAAAAGTGATTTAATATATCTTTAAGTTTCCACAATGAATAAATAGATAACACTATGCCCAACCCTATTTTGCTATTAAACAAGGATGCCAGATACATCATATATGACAAGATGTCTCCATCTGAATTGAGTAACTTATTGAGAACAGAGCATGCCATGCGTCATGATATCCTAGCGTATGTCAAGTTTTTATTGAAATCAAAACGTTTGGTAATGAATAGATCCATACGCATTACATCCAAAAGTGGCAATAACAAGCCTTCTGATGTGAAGACTGTTCAACAACCACTAAAACCAACATTAGATCCTGTTAAGGTCCTCAAATATTGGGGAACGGGATATGCTATCAGAAAATAAGTTGATTAAGTATAATCGTAAGATTATCCACTACCACAGTCGATTAACCTATTGTTCTTCCAGGATCAACACCCAATCATTTTCTTTACCCTGACTGGGAGGTGTAAATACATGTATGTCATCCGTTTCAATTATATCAGCCATTAACTGTTCCCCATTTCGTGGATTAAACCATATCGCTTGAGTGGGCTGTTTCACTTTTACCATGTTAATACTTACTTCTTGCCCTACAGACAGATAAGCAATTAAGAAAGAACTATCCTGAGCAACTGCAGCGCGAATATGTTGTTCGTTGTTGGGATTGATACCATATATGATAGATTGATCAGGGATAAGCATGGAAAAATCGTATTCTGTAAAGAGGGTTCTTATATGTTGTATATCATTTGCACCAGGTCTGTCGAGCGCTCCCTTCCAGTCAGTAAGACAAGGGATGGCGATATATCCCCCTTTTTCAAACATTTGCCACACGGCATTATTGCCATATGTATATCCACATGCGCCTGAAAGAAGATTCCAATACGCGTGAACCCTCACATCGTAGTCGGTAAAATACCCTTCCTCAAAATAGGCAGTATCTTGAATGATATAATGTTCGTCTAATACATCTTCCGGCACCTTCATAGGATCTTGCCAGTTCATATATTCCCAAAATTTTAAAGGGATATCTTCATAAGCTGGTTCTCCTTCAATAAAGGGTTTGATAGGCTTAAGCAAATAATCTGACGTTGCGTAATCATACACCTTTGTGAAATGCCTTGAATGTCCACTTTGATACATATTGAAATCGAGCCAATCTTCATTATGTACCCATTCAGAAGAAGAATGCGCCCCTCTAGGATGAAAACTAATCAGGTTTTTGCCCCCGTCTCCACGTTGTATTCCTTTGGCCATTGCTCTCCATATTTCCAACACTTCCAGATTAGCAATGGTTCGATCTCCCCCTAATATCCATACGATCTGCTTATCTTTATACCTATTTCCTAAATATTCGCCAAAT
>CAZZEC010000113.1:0-14261 GCA_964652565.1 uncultured Bacteroidia bacterium | reverse complement strand
GTAGCTTCTTCCCGATCAAGGCGGTGAAATAATTCCCATGCTGTATCGCCCAACCACAAGAAGGGTTTTCCTTCATCAGTGACGAGGTAACGTTGATTTTGACTGACTAATAACCGTTGACTGAAAGCTACAACATGAACCATTAGCAGTGTAAATATGAGTAATAACTTCTTTGACATATGATGTTGACTTGAGATATACATAATTTCTATAGTTGTTAGTGTTGATGAGAGATAAGAAGCATTTAGAAAGAAGAACCCCACATATCTTTTCCTTTTTCTTGTAGATTATCCTGATGGATGACAAATCCGGGATCCAGAATGATAGGATCTACTTCCTCGCCATTCATCTGTTGTAAAATAGCTTTTACAGCTTCAGAACATTCATAAAACACATCCTGGACTCCATCTGCGTCGAGGAATCCGTTTTGCAGCATGGTATAAGCCAAATTATCTCCATCAAACCCACCCAGTATTACATGATCTGTATGCCCGATCGGATGATATTTATTCGCAGTTTTGAGGGCTGAAATAACGGAAGGGAACAGAAAATCTGATGAGCTAAAAATCATGTTAACATCTGGATTAGCCTGCAATGCATTAGTAATTCCAGCAAGTGCTTTTTCTTGATTCCACTCAGTAGGTACCTCTGCCACGACTTCAATTATGTCTTCATATTCAGCTACAGCATCCATAAAACCCTTTCTTCGGTTTACAGCATTGATATCCCCGAGGTCTCCTACCATAATCAGTGCCTTTCCCTTTATTCCAGCATGTCGGACTAATTGACACATATATTCAACGGTCCGCTTAGAAATGTCATAATTATCTGCTACAATGGTCGTATACACTCCTTTGTTATGGGCTGGGATGCGATTGTAAATAACGATAGGGACATTGGCTCGATTGGCTGCTTTTATAACTGGGATCACCGTATGGGCATCTTTGGGAGCAATAATAATTCCATCTACCCCTCGAGAAATGAAGTTGTTGATCTGTTCAAATTGACGGTTAGCATCTCCATTTGCAACAGATACGAGGTAATTGACCCCATTTTGAGAACACTCTGCTTTAATTGCTTCCACACTGGCAACCCAGTATTCTGTCTGCAGTGTTTCAAATGCTATCCCTATGAGTGGTGCTTCTCTCTCTGGAAAGCATCCTATGAAAAGGAACTGTACAATGAGGACAATCCCATATATAATTCTATTGAGTAATGTCAGATTCATGATTTATCCTTTGGAGAATTAAATATCCATGACCGATAATAGTGTCGTTGGCTATCAGTAAATACAATCAAGAAAATAATAGCACCGGTTACCAATGGATAGACATACGGATCTGCATTGAGAATCACGAGGCCATTTTGAATCATTTGAATTATTACTGCTCCTATGAGCGTTCCAGGCAAAATATTTCCCTGACCGCCAAATAGGCTCGTACCTCCCAACACAGCAGCAGCTATTGCCATGAATTCATATTGAAATCCAAAACTGGGAGACACAGCACCTAATTGAGCAATGGCAATTAAGCCGCCGATAGTTGCACACATAGCACAGATGATATATACCAGTAATAAGATGAAATCCACTTGAATACCAGCTTTTACTGATTTTTCACGGTTGTGACCAATAGCATATACCTGACGCCCAAATGGAGTATAAGTCAATATGATATGAAATACAGCTACCACTAATATCATAATTATTACAGGGAGAGGTATGCCCAACAATTTGGAAGAGCCAATATTTAAAATACTATCAGGCAGATTGATAGCTCTGGTACGGGAGAGGAACAGGCCCAATCCTCTACCTATATATAGCGAGGCAAGCGTTACAATAAAGGGAATGATCTTCAACTTTATGATAAACAATGCGTGAAAGATTCCATATAGAATGCCTATAATCAATACAATTGGAATTGCTAGCCATACCGATCCTCCATTGACAACAAACAGACTCGCTATGACGCCTGCCAGAAACATAATAGATCCCACAGATAGATCAATACCAGCTGTAATCAGTACAAATGTCATCCCTGTCGCTACAATTGTTAATGCTGATGCCTGAATGAGGATGTTGACTAAGTTTTGAGTGGAAAGAAAACTGTCCGATAGTATGCTAAATACAGCGACAAGAATGAGTAAAAGTACAACAATTGGATGCCCTTTTAACCATGTGGTGATATGTGATATCGTATTCATTGGGTGTAATCATTTGGAAGTGCTGCCTGTAATATTTCCTCACGGTTAAATTGGTCCTTATCAAATGTTCCGGTAACCTTTCCTTTACTCATCACCAGCATGCGATCTGACATCCCCATTACTTCTTCAATCTCCGATGAGATGAAGATGATGCTAGCTCCTTGTCCAACCATCGATTGAATGAATTCATAAATTTCTTTTTTGGCACCAATATCGATTCCTTTGGTAGGTTCATCTAGTATAATGAGGGTAGGATTCGTCAGTAGCCACTTAGCCAAGACCACTTTTTGTTGGTTTCCTCCGCTCAAGGTATCCACTAACTGTTGGTCAGGATCATGGCACCTAATCTGGGTATCAGATATTTGTTTGGCAACTCGTTGATTAAGATGTTTATAATTAATGTTCTTTAACCATGAAAATGTATATGAAGGTAAAGCAGCTAGTCGAACATTTTGATTGACACTCTTGGATAGTAAAAGGCCTTCTTCCCTACGGTCCTCTGTAAGAAATACCACCCCTCGCTGTATCCATTGTTGAGGATTGAGTGGTGAGATAGTCTGGCCTTTCCATTGGATAGACCCTGATATTTTAGCGTCAAGTCCATATATGGCTCTGGCCATTTCTGTTCTACCAGCCCCGATGAGTCCGTATATTCCCAGAATCTCAGACTTATGAACCTCGAATGATACATCTTTGCATACATACGTTGTAAGATTGCTGACTGTGAGGTAGTTCTCTTGCTTTATGTTACTATCTCTATCGGGATAATATTGATCTAGTGATCGTCCGATCATATGGTGAACCAATGATGTTTTGGTATATCGAGATACTGTACCTTTACTGATGAGTTCCCCGTCTCTGAGAATGGCGATATGATCTGAAAGAGATAAAACATCCTCTAGGTTGTGGCTGATATAAATAATGCCGATGTTTTGAGACTTTAGATCAGCAATAATCGAAAATAGCCTATTAACCTCGTGCCTGGACAGCGTTGTCGTAGGTTCATCAAAAATAATGAGTCTGGGAGAGGAGGCCAATGCCTTGGCAATTTCTACCAGTTGCTGCTGAGCTGGAGTTAGCTGCCCCACTAATATAGAAGGACTTACATCTAGTCCAACACGGTCCAGTAACTTCTTCGTATGTGTTGTAATTTTCTTTCTGGATATAAATGACCCTAGAACTCCTCCCTTTTTAGGCAAATTGTTTATAAATATATTTTCCCCTATCGTAAGGTTGGGAAATAGGTTTAATTCCTGGTGTATAAATGCGATCCCTGCTCGTGAAGAATCTCTGGGATGCTGGGGATGATATGTTTGCTGAAGAAACTCAATATCACCAGAAGTAGCGGTAAATACTCCTCCCAGTATATTCATTAAGGTAGATTTACCCGCACCATTTTCCCCGACTAATCCCAAAACTTCCCCTTGATTAAGTTCGAGAGAAATACCTTTCAATACGTGTACCGGTCCAAAATATTTATGTACATCTGTAAATTTAAGCATGGTTCATAGCTCTTTTTTCATTCATCACATTAAACATGGAAGTGATAAGTATGATGCCCCCTTTACCCATCATAATCAGGAAAAAAGAAAGCCCTAATAAATTTAGGCTATTATCCAGCAGCGTCATGAGTAATGCGCCTGCAAGTATACCTTGGAGTTTCCCTTTTCCCCCAAAAAGACTGGTCCCGCCTATAACCACCGCTCCTATCACATCGAGCAGTATATTTTGACCCATAACTGGAGAACCAGTTTCTAAGCGTGCAGTATACAAGATGGAACCTATGCTGGCACAAACGCCACTAATTATATATACCCAGATACGTGTCTGATGAATATTTACTCCAGAGATAAGGGCGGCTTTTGGATTAGTCCCTACTGCGTAAATCCATTCTCCATATATTGATTTTGTCAAAAGATAGTAGGCAACAAGGATGATACATAATCCTATAAAAATGGGTGTGGGGATCCCTAACCAGTAGGTATAAGGGAAATTTACGAAAGCTTCAGGTAAATTATAGATACTTTGAGATTTGGTCATCCATACTGCAAATCCATTGAAGAACAGCATACTTGTGAGGGTAACCATAAACGCGGGCATTCTTAATTTTGAAACAGCAACCCCGTTGATTAGGCCGAGTATAGACCCTGACAATATCATGGAAATAATACCACAAAAGATGGCTAGCCCTGGGTTTTGAAAAAGTCCTGTATCTGAACTCATCACATATCCTCCAACTACACTTGTAACAGCTACAGTGGAAGTAACCGATAGATCTATACCTGCAGTCAACATAACAAACATTTGTCCTACAGCTATAATCATGAGCGGGAGAAAGTTATAGAGAATGTTTAAGGTATTATGGGTACTAAAAAAACCAGGGGTTATAAAGGCCATTAATACATAGTATCCTAAACAAAGCCATAATATGCCGTTGGAGGAACTGTTTTTTAGGATATAAGAGAATGTTTTACTCATACTACTATTCTTCAACTATTCTGTCCATAAGATTGCATAAGGGCTTAGTGAAACCACACGTTGTAGTTTTAGTGGAGCTATATCAGTTAATGATTCGGGTGCTTTCACAAGGGATTCAATATTTTCAGCATCTATGAGCCTTCCTGATTGTCCATGAAAAGTTGGAGGTATTTCAACCGTAATTTGTTCGTTGGTTAAATTACCCAGTAGCAAATGTGAGCGATCTCCTGCTGGCTCTTCGAATACAAAACCCGTCAATACTAACTTATCAGAAGGAATTATAGGAAAGCAATGATAAGCTTTATAAGTTTTAAGTAAATAGAATATAAAATATAAGGGGTATACCGTATTGATGGGTGCTTTGAAGATATCGGGATATAGTGGATTACCGGATTGCATGATCCCTTTCATACCGATAGTTTCAAAGAACGTAATGGATTCTACAGGACTCTTTATCAAACTATTCAAACAACCCAGTAGCCAGGATGCACCAAATAATGACATTTGGCGTACATCTACGTCATCGGGAAGTTGATCTGGTAAAGTTGTAGCCTCCCCCGTTGCATTGGGATTCCAACGCATTTTAAAAGTAATAGGGGAGATATGTACAGACTTTCCCTGTGAGAATTCTTTGGTAGTCCTTACTGTGTAGGGTATGGCATTGAGGGTTTCTACTAGGGATAGATTGTCAAATGCATGTACCTGTGGATTGATAGAATAAACCAAATAGTCTACAGGATTTGGATCTATTCGTTCGCGATTTAATTCCGTGAAAAAAGCGTTGGTTCCAGCTCCAATGTGTATACCCGGAAAAGTAGATCTCAAGACAGGTATCACGTTATCAAGAATGTCATTGGGTGTTACGTGAAATTGTTGATGAAATACATTGATCATCCTGAGAGGAATAGGCGCCTCTTCATATACATGAATAAAATGGGATAGCTCTGACGAAGGATGATCAAAGAACAAGTTAAGTTCTAAGGGAATCTCCAGTTGGTCGACTTCTCGCAGCGTTCGTTGCCAGTGAGAGGTCCAATCAGGAGTACTCAGTTTGAGATCTATTTGATAATGATTGAACGACAAGGCTTTGATGAGTGAACATTCCCGATGTGAAAGCTTCTCTGTTTCAGTGGACTGACCTATTCCCCAGGATGGTAAAGTACTGGGATGATCGCCTATCTTGAAAGTATAAGTGTTTGACGCATTTGAATGCGCACGTTCTTCATGTGGACCTGAGACCGAAAGTATAATTTGCTGTACTACGCGATCCCCTTTCTCTACAAGTACTGGAAAAGGCAATGCTAAGGGAGTGCAATATGTTTTGTAAGAGTCATCTATCCAATTGCGTTGATCTTCTGTTTCAAATACATCACCACTAAATTCCAGTTTGGAATGTATCCCATTACTGAGTGTCCAGTCCATAGCCTGAATATCGAGAAAGGGCTGATGTGGGCTAATCAATCGGGGGAATTGATGGTTGGATTGCGTTTCACCAGAATGGGTAATAGTTACCTTCGTCCCAGCACATTCTGTAACAGGGTGCAACACCGTGAATCCCATTCTATTTCTCCTAAATGTCGATTGAGCTTCCCCTTCAATCGTAAAGACAACTTGGCTATGTTGAGTTCCCTCAATCTTACAATTCCAGATAACATGGATTCCGCCTTGCTTCGCCTCAGCAATATAAGTGATGGTAAAGCTATCAGTTGTAGAATGAATGTTCTGTTCTAATATCGTTAAGGGTATAGTCCCCCAATTGTGATCGCGAACCGCATGGTTGATCATTCGTAGGATCTCGTATTCGCCCCAGTTGATATATCGAATAAAACCTTGTTCATACAACAGGTTTATTTCTCCGGCTTGTAAGGGTATACCTTGAGGTAAATCCTCCTCTTTGCCGTATGTTAAGATATTTGTTTTGGCTTGATCCATAACTTAGAGATAATAAAGTCTGATTACTCCCCTTATGTAATAGCCTTAATCTGTTCCACGATCGAATCATCATCAAACACCCGTTTCCAATCATCTTTAAAGATCATTTGATCACCAATTTTGATGGCTTTTTTCGCTGCATCTGAGAATTGACCTCCGGGGAGTTGCCCAAAAAGTAGGGCTAATTCGATATTGATATGCCCGTAGAAAAAATCATATGCAGCATCTTTGGGAACTCCCTTCGATACGACGATGTCCACAGCTTCTTTCATTTTAGTGACCAATGCCCCGCAAAACGTCTCGGATAAGGCGGGTTCGAGGATGCCCATATCTCGCAGCGTGATACGATGCGACACGGTTACTGGTGCATACATGGTTTTGGATAATTCTTCACCAATAGCATAGTCTTTTTCTTCTCCCTGAATGAGTGCACAAACGATGGATTGTCTGGCAGCGATACCTCCAAAATAATCGTAGTGAGCGTCTTGATCAGGTTCCCAATTGAAAACAGAGGGATGTGAAGGGTGAGAAGCAAAGTATACGATATCTTTTCTCTCGGGTAATGCGCCAGCGAGGGGGGCTGCAGGGTCCAGGAAAACACCCATAGCGCCTGATTTCATCATGGGAACATACTCTTCAGTAATGCTGTGGATATAAATATCGGGTACAGCAAAGATGACCATATCTGCTTCAGGGATTACCTCTTTAGGCTGAGATACTTCTACCCCTTTTTGTTTGACACGACTAATGCCCTCGGGGCTGATTTCCAGATAGCTCATCTCATATTGTGAATCCTTGAGATTGTCTGTAAGACGGCAACCCATTTTTCCGCCTGCTCCGACTAACGTTGTTTTCATCATGATTTATCTTCAATTATTGTAAATATTTTCCTTCAAGTATGGAAGAAAAAAACTTTTCATTACCGTTTTGTCCTCCCTTTAGACATATTTCCAGCCCATCATATCGAGGGTCTTTGGAATGAGCGATACATAATGGGACTCCAGGTGCCATGGGGCAAAGGGTTTCTAATGCATATAGCCCTAACGTTTTAGAGACATAGCCTGAAGTATCTCCACCTGCTACTACTACACGAAGTTTTCCCCAGCGTTCGATTAATTGCTGAATGATGATACCTTGTGCTCCTGCCAACAGTTTTCCCGTATCCCTATCACTACTTTCCCTTTTGCTCAACAATTCTTTGGTCTGTAGGAAAAAAGGATCTTCAGGACCTTTTGCAGTATACACAATCGGAACCTGACCCTCACGAATAGCTGAATCAGCCATGGTAAATATTTGGTGTATTTCCTCTTCTCTCTGTGAAGGCTGGATGAGTTTCAGCGAGTTCATTCTTATACCTGGATGTCCTAATTGCTCCATATATTCTATCTGACCTTGTGTAGCTGGAGCGCAACTTCCCGTGACCACTATCATATGCTCTGCACGTCCGGGAGATATCGTAGCTTTTACAGGTTTAATTAATTTAAGACGTTGTAGATGAAATGCCAGTGCATAATCAGCTCCTGAAGAACCAATGATGGCCTGAGGTCGTTGTCGAGCATGGTCAATCAACAGTGATCCAATGGTATTGAGATGCTCAACAGTTAGTGTATCAAACAACACAAATTTTCCTTCATGCGTAGGTAATTTTGTAAAAGCTTCAGCCGTATCCCCATATTCTCCATTCAATCTAAACACATCCCATAATTCGAATTCCCTATCTGTCTGAAGTTGCATATGTTGGATCAAATCGCTTTCATTCATGGGCGTGACAGGATGCTTACTCATAGTGGGATGTCTATCTAATCGATAGGTGGTATCATGAACTCGAGCGAATAGGTTTCCAAAGACAACGAACCGGTTGAGAAAGGGGGCTCCAACAATCAGAGGTATGATAGAAGAAGGAAAATATTTCATAGCTATGTCTACGGCACAGCCGATATTTCCAATTTCCGGGGAGCTATCAAAGGTAGAGCAAATTTTATATTGGAAGAACTCACTGGGTATCTGTCTGATCTTTGAAAAGATGGCGGGTAACTCTACTTGCATTTTCTCAGGAGACCAACTTCTCGCAATTCCTGCAACGCCAAATGCTTTCAAGCTATGATCTCCATCTTTTGCACCCACTGCCAGTTTGAGTCTAAATTGTTCAACTTCTTCTTTTTCAGGAGCTTCTAAGAATAAGGCCGTAGGAATACCATTGAGGGCCAGAGACTCCATCACATCGGTCGAACCTGTGAAATCATCTCCATAGTAGGATAGAAAGATATCGTGTGCCAGTATCTTAGCCATAGAATTCCAATGCTTCCTTGAGTTCTGAATGTGAAAGGGCATAGGCTTCGAGCGAGCTACCAGATAGCGCTGCTTCCCATGCTTGTTGTATACTTTTTACGCCTGCTTCGATTCCTGAGGGATGACCTACTATTCCGCCGCCGCACAGATACATGAGATCTACACTTTGAATGGCCTGATAAGTATCTACTACCTGTCCTGCCCACTGGCCGGAAGATAGTACGGGGACTATCTCATACCCGCCATGCATCGGCGTGAGACATGCCTTTACAGAAGTGATCACTGACTCATCTGATTCACAAAATTTGTTTCGAATCCCGTTGGTATGAAGGTGGTCAATCCCTGCCATACGCCATATTTTTTGATACGCAGTAAACTCCATTCCCAACGCTTCACTTCGGGTAAATATACCCCATCCATTTCTGTGCCCATGAATAGGTAACTGCGTGTGGTTGCTTACTGCAACGACACCTGATATGCCTACCCAATTGACACTTACCATGATGCACGTACCACCTTTTTCCAATACGTAGTCATGTCTTCGCAGCATGTCATCCATATCCCCACTAATATTGAATGCAAACATAGGTTTCTTTCCCGTTTTGTCTGCATATCGGTTAATCTCATGCATGACAAGATCTACTCTTTTCTCAAATGGAGAGTGCGGAGCATCACCCATGAGTTCATCGTCTTTTATGAAATCCAAGCCAGCGTGAATGAATGTCTTTACCCTTTCGGCTGTCGCTTGAGGGGAAAGTCCTACTGAAGGCTTTACGATCGTTCCGATAATGGGGCGATCAAATACGCCAATCTTATCGCGTGTACCTCTTATTCCAAACTTCGGACCCTTATACACATCTGTAAACTCATTGGGAATCTCAATATCCATCAATTTTAGTCCTGAAAAGGGGCTAAGTTCAAATAAATTCCCTGCTACAGTAGCGCATACATTTGTGAGGTTGGTACCCATATTTTCCAAGGGCCAGTTCAATTCTACCATGGCTCTTTGTATGGGCTTCCCAGGTATTTCTTTGGCTCCACTCAGCGTGGGCATCTCAACTGCACCGATTACTTCAACACGAGTTACATGTGCAGCGTGCCTGAGTTTCAATGCTTCAGTTTCTCCAGGAACTTTGACAAATGTTCCACTTGACTGTTCTCCTGCCATGATCTCAGCGGCTTTTTGAGGATCTAAGGCAGTCTCTATAAGATATGTTGCTGTAAGGTTTCTAGCCATAAGTTTTATCCAAAATGATCGAGATGTATCAGTGTATTCGTTTCTGCACTTTCATAGGAAGCCCATACCAATTTTACGGTTTCGTAATTATCCTGTCCTGTAGTCTCAGCCTGGCCTCCCTGTAAGCCTTTAATGATGTCCATTTGTGTGTCGACGATACTGCTATGTATCAGCGCATAATCGGGATCTGCCCAACTGTAATGTTTAGGATGAACTACTTCCTGCGTAGTTCCTTCGCGTGTAGTGATCCTTATCTCGTTATTGACTAATAATTCAATAGAACCCTGTTCACCTTCTATCAATAACAGCGTATGTGGAAACGCCTCTTGTTCTCGTATACTTGCATATGACATCTCCGCAAAGCAGTGGATACCATTTTTCATATGCATGAGTACGTTCGCTACATCTTCTCCTTGTATACCCGGATTGACCCGTTTCGTAATACAGTAGAGGGTATCGGCCTCTCCAAATAGAAACCTGCAAATATCCAGGATATGTGAACCAATATCTGTTAATATAAATCTATCCAACTCCTTTAAAAAAGGTTGATTATCAAAAACGGGGAAAGCAGAACAAAAACTCACTCGCCCTTTGAATATGTTACCGATAGCACCCTGATCCATAAGGGCTTTGACTCTTCGCAGAGAAGATTGCCAGCGAAAGTTTTCGTTGATGAATAATTTTACACCGTGATCATCACAAATCTTTATGAGTTGTTGGGCTTGTGCTAAAGATTCGGCCATGGGTTTCTGACAAACCACATTTACTCCTTTTTTCGCAGCCATTTCTGTAAAGTGATAATGCGTACCTACATCCGTAATGATATCGATAAAGTCTAGGTCCTGTTCTTCTAATAGCTTCTCTGGATGATCATAAATGTGAGTTACCCCATATTTTTCTCCTGCGCTCTTTGCCTTTTCTACTGAAAGGTCATGTAATGCAACGAGTTCAATGTCAGGAGATTCCAACCAACCTGGTATTTGAAATTGGCTCCAAAAGCCTGTGCCAAATACTGCGAATTTGAGTTTTTTCATTTATTCTCACCTATTTCTTAAATTAATTTATCGATCCTTGTGTTAAGAAGCGAGAAAGGACGGTTTTTTTTACGCAATCGATTACGTGTATCTCCTATGAAGAAAAAGCTTACGCTGAAAGATTTAGCTATAGACCTGGGCGTGTCTACGGCTACGGTATCAAGAGCACTCAGTGATTCTTATGAAATTAGTGAGCAAGTAAAAAAGAAGATCAGAGACTATGCCCAAGCGGTAGGGTATCAGCCTGATAGAACAGCTACCTATCTGAGAAAAGGTACTACCTCTACGATTGGGTTGGTGATCCCATCTATAGCCTACAATTTCAATGTACAATTGATCAAGGGAATAGAGCGTGTACTACAAGCCAAAGGGTATAGGCTGTTGATATTTCAAACCCTGGAGCAGTACAAAACTGAAATGGAAGCCATCGAGTATTTGTTATCGATACGTGTTGATGGGATTATTGCATCTGTCGCAGCTACTACTAAGCATGCGGATCATTTCAAAGCTGTCATCAAACAGGAAAAACCCCTGGTATTTGTCGATAGGATATGCTCAGGAGTAGAGGCATCTCAGGTAGTGATAGATCACGAAATGGGTTCTTACCTTGCCGTAAAGCATTTATTGGAAATAGGATGTAGACATATTGCATGGATTCCGGGTCCTAGGGGACTCTTTTTATCCAAACAACGACAAAAAGGGTATGAGAAAGCACTGAATGAGTATGGGGTTCCTGTTGAGAAAGACTTGATCTGCTATTGTACATTTCATACTGACATGGGCTACCAGGATACTCGTAAGCATATTTTAGCACATCCCGAAATAGATGGGATATATGTCATCAATGATCGTATTGCATTGGGAGTAATGGCAGCAATACGCAGTTTGAAAAGAAAGATACCAGATGATATTGCCGTTGTAGGATTCAATAATGAACCCATGGACCCTTTACTCAATCCCTCTCTCAGCAGTGTGTATCAGCCTGCAGAGAAGATGGGAGCGGATGCTGGTAAGTTGATGCTAAAGCATATCAAATCGCGGACATTTACTCCTGAAAAGCACGTATTTGACACGGATCTGATCATTCGGGATTCGTCAGGGAGGAGGGTGAGATATGTGGGTTGATTTGAACTTAGAATCTTACTGGTTTTGTAAACGGTAATAACCAATTTCGGGTTTTTCACAACATTAATGAATACTCGAATAAGATATTCTTTACCATGTTCATCTGTGAGAATAGACTGAAATATTATTTTATCTGTTCCTGATTTAACAGTTTGTTGTGGGGTTTGGATCACTTTCCAAATATCTGATTCAAGAATTCTCCTTTCCACTAATTATTCTTTCGCATGATAAGATAGAATGATGTGCTCCATTGGTACTGGTTTGGCTGTATACAGTAGCGTTCCGCAGGATGCTATTGCTCATAGGTTTTGTTTGCGGGTAGTGTGTTATTTTCAATATTCTTTTTAAGTTCAATCAGCCTTTGTTTAACATTCGATTCCAAATTTCTCTTTACAATTTTCTTGATGATACTAAATGGAAAACGGAGCTTAAATGAATACAAGAATGTTACTTCTGTTAAGTTTGTCTGAATCTCCTTAAATGTCCAAGAGCCTAAGAATGACTTAAACATAAATGGGCCATCTGTCATTTTAATTGCTGTCGCTTTGGGCCTGTTAAAAGTTATATATTCCGTCTCCATTCCAAGTCCATTTTTTGCAACACAATAGGCCTTAACTCCTTTATCCGCTTTTGTTGCACCTTCGATTAGCATAGCTTTTTTAAGAAAAGTATCCCATGTTAATCGTTGATCGTAATTTTGAGTAAAGTCAAATGCAACTTCGGGAGAGCAATTAATGTTAATCGTTTTCGAGAACTTTAAGCTTTCCATTTATTCACTATTCTTTTTAATTGAACTCAAAAGATATTTCTGAAAAGCTCTTAAAATTAGTCTCACAGGAATATTGAATAAGTAATAAACTCGTCTGTCAAGACTATAAGTTGTCGCGAGTTGCAGCTCTATTTTATCACCTTTATCTTTTAAGAAGTACGAACCATTTGGAACTCTGAAAATACCATCTGATATGTCAAAGAAATAGCCAACTTTGAAGCCTTTCTCAGGATTAAAATTGAAAGAATATTCTTTTAATGGTTTCCATGTCGTTATTTCTTGTATGAATCTTTTGCCGGTGTCAAAATAAGCAATTCGTTGACCTCCTTCGCCTTCGACCAAGAGATCTGCCCTCAATGGTCTTGGAATTCCGAGAAGTTTAAAAGTTATTGGGTCTGAAAATTGTTCAATTTGAACATTAGTGATGTTATCCCAAATAGTTTCAGGTTGCCCATTAATCTCAATGGAAGAAGAAATTGTTTTTGTGATATGTCGATTTGAAGCTATCAATTCGTTTTTTTTACATGCCAGCTAATGGTCTTGTGTCTTAGCCGACCTTAAGAAGCAATGCACTATACACAATGTAGGTATCTGTTAGTTACTTTTTATTTTACAGGGCAAACGCACTAAAATCATTAACAGCTACTAATCAGTAGCTTAAGTTGATTCAATATATACATGTTTTAATCATAATTAACTAACAATGAATTATTTATAAAATTTGGTGCGATTGCCCTGTTTATTTTACAACAACCTTTACTTTATCACTTTCCTTGTTTGATTCGACAACCTCTAATAGGTACTATAATAGATTTTGTACCACCTACTTTTTCAATAGCCTCTAATTCTACTACAGTTTCACCATTTTCATGACAGATAATTTGATGGTCATCAATCCAACCCAAAACCCATCGCTCAAAGGCGAAAAAACCTGGTGCATTTCCAGCTTGAGTACCCATTATTCCAAATATCCCTACAGATCTGAGTTGATTCTCACCCTCAAAATCATATAAGTCTGGTAGGCCAAATGTGTGCCCAGTTTCGTGTGCTAACCAAAGGCCTTTGTTAGGTTCAGTATTGTCTCACCATTTCATTTTATGTTTCTCGATTTCGATAAACGCTCGAATTTTTTGTACTTGACTATCGATGTCTTTGATTTTTAAAATTCCGTAAATTAAACTACGTTTTTTCCCGT
>CAZZEC010000112.1:0-19888 GCA_964652565.1 uncultured Bacteroidia bacterium | reverse complement strand
ATTAACAGCTGCTAGTCAGCAGCTTAAGTTGATTCAATATATACATATTTTAATCGTAATTAACTAACAATGAATTATTTATAAAATTTGGTGCTTTTGCCCTGATACCTTAATATGAATTAATAGAATATATGATTACAAGAATATATTAATTATTTACTATGAAAGCTTTCTTACTACTCGCCGCTTTTTACTTCATTTTAGTAACTGCCAGGACTCAGGAATCTTCACCTATCTGGATGAAGCATGAAGTTTCATTCAACAGTAATCAACAGTATGAAAATCCCATTTACGAAGTTTGGGAATTCTATGCCCAGTTTACTTCACCTACAGGAAGAAGATACAAGATTAATGGATTTTGGGATGGAGATAATGTATTTAAAATTCGGTTTGCCCCTGATGAACTTGGCATCTGGACATATCAAACCTATTGTTCAAATGAAGATGATACAGGTCTAAGTTCCCAAACAGGTAGCTTTAACTGTATATCCAATGAAAGCAATCTGGAAATCTATCAGAGAGGAAGAATTATACAACCCAAAGGAACCTATCATCTAGCTTATAGTGATGGAACTCCCTTTTTCTGGACAGCCTGTACTGCCTGGAATGGTGCATTAAAATCAACACCTGAAGAGTGGGATACCTATCTTCAGCACCGCAAGGATCACCATTATTCAGTTATTCAATTTGTTACAACACAATGGAGAGGGGCAGAAGGAAATAGTCTTGGAGAAAAGGCTTATGAAGGCGCTGGAAAAATCACGATCAATACTTCGTTCTTTCAAAGTTTGGATGACAAAATCGATCGGATCAATGAATATGGTCTTATAGCATCCCCTGTATTATTATGGGCACTACCCGTAGCTCAGGGTAGGGAACTAAGTCCGGGTTATGTTTTGCCTATTGATGAGGCAGTGTTATTGGCCAGATACATGATTGCGAGATATGGTGGGAATCAAGTGATTTGGATATTAGGAGGTGATGGAAAATATAATGAACAATACGAACAAAGGTGGCTGGAAATAGGACGAAGAGTATTTGCTGATGATCCTCCAGGTTTGGTTGCTCAACATCCCATGGGGCGACTTTGGATTGGAGATAATCATTCTGAAGAAAATTGGTTGGATATAGTCGGATATCAATCCAGTCATTCCAATCAAAAAGGTACTGTTGATTGGATCAATAAAGGACCTGTTCCTACCAGATGGCAATACTTACCTGCCAGACCCATTATTAATATGGAACCCAATTATGAAGAAATACGCAATGCTATAGATGCAGAAGATGTACGAAATGCATCCTATTGGAGCTTATTTGCAGCCCCAATTTCTGGCATCACCTATGGAGCGAATGGTATATGGCCCTGGATCAGAGAGGGTGAGGAGATACTTAATCATAGAATGGTAGGCCCCGTTAGTACCTGGAGAAAGAGTATCGATTTTCCAGGGAGTATTCAAATAGGATATTTAACTGAATTTATACAACAATTTGAATGGTGGAACCTAAGACCCGCAAATGAGTTATTAGTGGTCCAACCAGGAGAGGAGACTTTTGATCACTTTATATCGGTTGTTCAATCCCTGGATCGAGAAAAAATTCTTGCCTATATACCCAAAGGCACAGATGTTCAATTATATAATTCTAGTAATACAAAATACCAGGCGGAGTGGTTCAATCCAAGAACAAATGAACATGTGTCAACAACTGTATCCTATGAAGGAGGAATAATAAGTTGTTCCACACCTGATGAGAATGACTGGGTGCTGAGTTTAGAAAAAGAATAATTTGGAAGTATTGATGAATTAATCAAAAGGGCCTAATGTAAAGAAGTGTATCGCCCACCATCTAAGCGCATCTATTAATTTCCACTTATTTGCTAATCTAAAGCAAACTGTAAAAAATTCTAATCACGTACTAATTAACATATTTATCATAAAATATCGGATCAAATGATAAATTTTTCCCTAAATCGACTTAATATAGGAGTAATGTACATTTGTAATTAATCGACTACTATCTATGTATTACCAATTCATTCGTTACATCTACCTATTGAGTATACTTTCCTTAAGCCTCAGTGGCTTTTCCCAGACTCAAACCACTTCGATTCCTGTGCCCGTTGAAACAGGTACTTCAGGCTATTTAAAAGGCGAGCTTATATACCCCTTGGACAACAAGCCTACTCCAGAATGTCATGCCTCCACGCTAGCTGAAATATCTGACGGAATTATTGCTGCATGGTTTGGCGGAACCTATGAACGCCATCCTGATGTAGGAATATGGGTATCATTAAACATAGATGGCTCCTGGTCAAAGCCCGTTGAAGTAGCCAACGGCTTTCAAAATGATACACTCAGATATCCTACCTGGAACCCTGTATTATTCTATCCTGAAAATGGACCGTTAATGTTATTTTATAAAGTAGGTCCGAATCCCAGAGAATGGTGGGGCATGTTGACTGTCTCAGAAGATGAAGGAAGAACATGGTCCCAACCTCAAAAATTAGGGGAAAATGGTACTATTGGCCATATGTTAGGTCCGGTAAAGAATAAACCTATCCAATTGGCCGATGGCAGTATCCTATGTCCTTCTAGTACTGAAATAGAAGACCCTGATCAAGGAACACTGTGGAAAGTTCACTTTGAACGTACCACAGACTATGGTAACACCTGGGAAATCATAGGACCTATTAATGACGGAATAGCATTTGATGCCATACAACCCAGTATATTGACATATGAAAATGGAGACATGCAAATACTTTGCAGAACGAGACAACAGGTGGTTGGGCAAAGCTGGTCTCAAGATGGCGGTAATACCTGGAGTGAAATCACCGGGACACCTCTTCCCAACCCTAATGCTGGTACAGACGCCCTAACACTAACAGACGGCCGTCAATTGTTGGTGTACAACCACACAACACGTGAGGGCAACTTTCCTAAAGGAAGAAATATGCTAAATATAGCCCTTTCAGAAGATGGCAAAAACTGGGAACCAGTGATGACACTTGAACGCCAGGAGGGTGAATATTCTTACCCAGCTGTCATTCAAGCTAAAGATGGACTCATACATATTACCTACACTTTTCGAAGAAGGTCTGTTAAATATGTAGTAATTGATCCTGGGAAAATATAATCAAGTTAAGACGAGGAATAAGTTAAGTAGAAAGACATATTTTAATATGATATTATTCAATGTGTTCAATCCCTCTAGGATGGGTGCTGGATGGATTACCACGGCTATTCCTGGTTTAACTCCTTCGGAGTTTCAGAAACCCTGAGAGGGTTAAACCAAGAATAGGACCGGATATTGAACCATCTGTTCTATCCGGTCGCGTATACCCAAATTTCTATCCGAAAGTATCAAATAATATTGTCCAACAACTTACACATATTGAAAACTAGTCCAACTTCTTAATTCGTCTTTAATTTAACTCCCTCCAATACCTCATTTTCCCAATCTAAGTATTTTTCTAACAGTTGTTGTGTTAATGCTTGTTGGAGATCAGAAATATCATGTTGTTCTCCTAAATCGCTATCAAGATCGAACAGCATTGTATCTCCATCTATCATTGCCAGCTTCCACTGGCCTTCTCTTGCCACGGCATTTCCACGATATCTCCAAAATAGCGTACGGGAGGGAACAGATTCATTTTCCAATATATGTGGACTCATGTCCATTCCATCAACTTGTGAATATTTATCAGGATCAACTCCAGCAATTGATGCAATTGTAGGATACAAATCCATACTCAGCATGGTCGCTTCAAATACACCAGGTGTAATCTTTCCCTTCCAATAAAAGATACCAGGTACCCTGTGCCCACCTTCCCAAAGCGTAGTTTTAGTTCCTCTCAATTGTCCATTATCACCATAAGTAGGAATAGCCCCATTATCAGAACAAAAGATAATGAGTGTATTCTCAGATATACCTGCTTCCTCCACCGCATCAATAATTTTCCCAATTCCTTCATCCATTTCCTCTATCATATCCTTATACGCTCTATCACGATCTTCAACCGGACCATAGTAAGTAAACTCTCTCCCTGGAAACCGATATGCAGTGTCGCTTCTTCCCTGAAAAGGAACATGTGGTGCCTCATGTGCTACATACGCAAAAAAAGGTCGATCCTGTTGAGCTTGTATAAATGCAACCGTATGGTCGGTGATAAGATCAGTAGAATATCCTTCTTCGTACAAAGAATCTGTTTGATACCACCAATCATAAATACCTGCATTGTCGTAATGCGAATGGAAATCAATATTACCACTGACATAGCCATAAAACTCATCGAAGCCTTGATGTATGGGATTGTACTCTTTTTTGTACCCTAAATGCCATTTACCAAAAATGCCTGTATCATATCCCGCTTCTTTCAAAACTTCCGCAATGGTTATCTCATCAGAATCCATACCCACCTGCCGGGTTTCCCCCTTTACATAAATAACTCCTTCAAGACACGATCGCTGTTGATACCTTCCAGTTAACAATGCAGCTCTTGTAGGTGTACATACAGATCCATTGGAATGATAATCTGTCAACCTAATCCCTTCATTAGCTAAGAAATCTATATTGGGCGTGTGCATCCTTTCGCTACCATAAGACCCTAAATCCCCATAACCCAAATCATCTGCCATAATAAGGATAATGTTGGGAGGCGAAGTCTGCTCAGAAGTTTTACAACCGCCAATAACTAATAAGATAAGGACTATGGCTCCAACAAATTTAGACATGATGAATTTATAGAAACGAGTTAATTCCTTTACTTTTCAATATGTACATATATGTTTCAATCGTCCGTGGTCTGTAGTCACGTTTTCGTCTTTGGTCCGTCATCTACTGATACACCTCGTGATTTTCATTCCCACCTGACATTAAATATGCCATTAGGTCTGCCACTTCATCTGGATTCAATTTATTAAGTAACCCAGGAGGCATGGTAGAAACCGGAGAATTCTCTCTGCTTACGACTTGATCTGCCTCAATATTGATAGACTGTTGTAGATCATAAGGATTGGTATTTACATATATTTCCCCATCCTTCTCCTCGACAAACCGTCCTGCCACCATTCTTCCATCTGCCAGACGAAACTGAGTTGCTGCATATTGATCACTAATTACATCACTAGGTGCCATAATAGCCCACAACATCTCATTCATACTAAATCTCGTGTGTGCTTGTGTTAAACTTGGGCCTACATTACCTCCTTCACTACCCATGGTATGACAGGAAGCACATAATGCAGCAGAATATAACTTTTTTCCTTCTTCAAAGTCTCGGGGTTGCCCCTCTCTATCTCTGAGAATCCTTCTGAGATCACTCATGCTATAACTATCACCAGGCCCCTGTGGCTGAGGAAGTTCGGACAGGTTTACAGCTTTATATGCCACAAATTGCTCATTGACGTCGGCCAGGGCATATTTCTCCTCATTAGACAAATGGTCCATGGCATTTAACCGTATTCTATCGATAAACCCTTTGTAACTCATTCCCCCTTTGCGTTGTAGTGCATCTGTAAACCACTGGAAATACGCTCTGCGCTGTGCCATAGTCCATCCAGTTTCAACGTGACTCAGAGACTTGATGTATGAAATTTCTTCTCTGGAAGGCATGTTTGCCAACATTTCAGCTATGGTTGGACCATATTGCTCACTTCTCAGAATAACTTCTTCTGCGAGATAAGGAGTCTCTAGTCTACGATTACCACTTTCCTTAATCAGTGTCAATGTCTTAGGTACAACACCAGGTGTTTCGAGATATGAAAGCACTTTAGCCATTTCTACATTTAAAGAGGTAGAAGTGGTAGGATAATGAGAGATCAGTTGCTCATTGATTGCATTTTGAACAGGGCCAACCGGATCACCTAGTCGTATGAATACCAGACTATAAGCTCTTAGAAGCCCTTGCTGCTGAGATTCTGAAAGATCATCCCAATTTTGTTGGCTCAACTTGGATAGAATCAATGTCTTATAGCCCTCTTGTTCCATTCTGGCCAATGCAATTCCCCCTTCAATAACCCGATTGGGATTATTGGATTCAGTGTACGATTCAACCCATAAGGAAGGAGACAAATTTTCCAATCCCACTCTGGAAGTATAACGTATAAAACGATCTTCATGAGCCAGATGCGACCAAAATAATTTAGTCATTGCAGAATCAACCGAGGCAATATTTTCCCTAGCCGAATCAGGTTGCGAAATTTTCCAAAGTCCTTTTTCTAACTTTCTTCTTAGTTCGAAGAGGTTATCTTTATGGGTATTAGAAACTACTTCCAGCAGTGTTGCCTCTTTATCTCCCTTATAATATACCCTATATAAATGGGACGCCACTCTCCTGCCCCCAGTAGTAAAATACAATGCTCCATCATCCCCGACAACCATATCAGTTAACGGTAATGGTACACCTGACAAAAACTCTTCTTTTTCCCCACGATAAGTACTACCCTCTGGGAAAAGAGATATGAAATACATAGTCCCAAAACTCCAATCCATGATAAACATTCCTCTTTGATAACGCGTTGGGAACTTTAACCCTTTACCCATTATCACACCTGTGGGTGACCCCTGACCAATATTAACAACAGGAGGTAAATTATCTGGATAATTAGGGGACCACTTACCAGAACCCGTACGCCAACCAAATTCACTCCCCAACGTCGCATGAACCACTCGAATGGGTCTATACCATGGCATTCCCATATCCCATTCCATATCAGAATCGAACACCAACAACTCCTTATCTTCCGTAAAAGCCATATCATAGCTATTTCTATATCCAGAACTTACGATGGTCCAGTTTTTGCCTTCCGGATCCGTTTTCGCAATCCATCCACCAGGAGCAGTACGATCATTTGCATGCCCTCTGGGATCTTTAATTACAGGGAGGAGATTGTCTTCTTGCCAGTTTGAAGATAATACAGAAGATACATTCTCAGGTACATTGGTATGGTTACCTCCCAAGACATAGAGAGAAGAGCTGTCTGGTCCCATCAATATAGCATGAGGTCCATGTTCACCATCTCCTTCAAAGCTTTTTAATCGCTCGACCTTGTCCAGCATATCGTCTCCGTTTGCATCTGTAACTCTATAAAAACCACTGCCAAGTCCGTCTTCCCCCTCCCGTGCATTTACAGAAACATAGAGACTATTGAAAGCCCATAGTAGTCCCTGAGCATGCCCTAACTTTATAGGTATCTTTTCTACTTTCGTATCAAGATGAGTATCAGAATCGTGAGATCCGTGATCACCTCCATGTACTCCACCCAAGGAAGGAGGCGTAATCCTATATAGTGCCCCATATTGATCTGATGCGATGAGTCTGCCATGGTCATCTTTACATAGAGATACCCATGAACCCTGATCGTGCAAAGAATCACTGGGAAAATATAAATGCTCAACTACAAACCCTTTGGGAACCTCGATATGATGTGTAAGTTCATCATGATGTTGTGGTTGACAACAAATTAATACCCATATGCAACTGATTGTCAGTATCGAAGTAAGTCCTTTTTTCATACGTACAAATGTGAAATTCAATTTTTCTAAAATATCGTCAGTGAATATACGAAATTAGTATTCTATATTCGCTATTCAAGTTCGTTAGCTTAGTACCTTTCTAACACGAGAGATAAAATTCCTCAACTTTTCTTTGTGATCACCCTCTCCCAGCACTTCAAGGGGTAAATATCCTTTATAATCACTCTCTTTTACTATAGCTATTATTTTACTTATATCAACTTCTTCTTTAACTCTATTTCGGTAAACCTGTCCTTTGATCTGCCATGTATCTGCAAATGGAGCTAATTTTTTTATTTCTTCATAAGGATCTTTTTTCATTCTCAAACTCCCTATATCCAGATTAATACCAAACCAATCTGAGTTTACGGTGTGATATACCTCTAATACTTCATCAGCGGTCTTAAGTAATTCATCATGGTTTTGCAAAACGATAATGACCCCTTGTTTTTTACCTTCATCTACACATTCCTTGATAGATTGAACAACTCTCTCTTTCGCATGATCAATATACTCTTCTTCCTTTGGTCTTCCAGTAAATATTCTCAAAACTGGTGCGTCCAATTTAGCACTTACTGATATCCAATCTTTTACATGTTGGATTTCCTTATTAAGTGCATCTTTATCTGCCAAAGTAAAATTATTCCTTACCCCTGTACCACTGATGTCCAAGCCTTTTCGAAAAGCATATTTTTTAATGTCGTAGATCTCTACATCGGAGGGAACTTCAGGATAGTTTGAAAAATAGTATCCGGTAATATCTACCGCATCAAACCCTAATTCTGAACAAAAGTCTATTGCTTCAGTAATGCCCATTTCACCATTCTTCAATTCCTCGTTAAAAGAATAAAAGTTACAACTAAGCTTAATGTGTATAGGCGAAATTATCCAAACAGGTGAATTCCCCCTTACGTCTGAGATACTCATACTTGCAACTGAACATCCCAACATTTTTAAGAAACTACTACGATTCATGGTTCACAAGGAGTTATTGAAAACTATTATTTAATATTTCCTCCATTATGGATCTAAAAATAAGTTGATAAAACTGAAGGACAATTAAAAGAGAATTGTTTTAGGATCTGTACATTTAAGTATTGATTTACCAAGCGCAATGGGTTTCATGCAAATAACTTCAAAGTTGATATGCCCTCATTTTTTTAGTATTTTGTGGTTATTGCGATATTCAACTATATGCCTGATTTACAAGTAAAACATATTTTCTATTCCTTATTAGGAACACTTCTATTATTGATTCTTTCATGTCAATCATCTTCAGATACCGGAGTCAATGATTTACCACATGAAATAGATTTTAATCAACATATCAAACCCATTCTTTCCGATCGTTGTTTTGCATGCCATGGGCCTGACAAAAATAAACGAGAAGCGGATTTGAGATTAGATATACCAGAGGGAGCATTGACACATTCACTTGAGTCGGGAAACAAAGCTTTTGTCCCGGGAAATCCTGGCAAGAGTGAGGCATTCCAAAGAATGATCTCTCAAGATCCAAACAATCTAATGCCTCCCCCGGAATCTCATCTTACATTGAGCAAAAAAGAAATAGCGCTCATAGAAAAATGGATTGAGTCCGGAGCAACCTATCAACCCCATTGGGCATTTATCCCACCCAAAAAACGTGAACTTCCTGAAGTATCTAATTCCAATTGGGTTGAAAATCCAATAGATCAGTTTGTATTGGCAAAACTTGATGAAATCGGGAAAAGTCCCAATTCATACGCTGAGAAAGAAGTATTATTGAGGAGGGTGTATCTCGATTTGATCGGCCTTCCACCTACTCCAGAAGAAATCGAAGATTTTTTGTCTGATAATTCTCCTAATGCATACGAGCGAGTGGTAGATCGCCTTTTACAATCTCCCCAATATGGAGAGCGTATGGCACTCCCATGGTTGGATGCTTCAAGGTACACTGATTCACATGGGTATTCACAGGATGGATACAGAGAAATGTATCCCTGGAGAGATTGGGTCATCAATGCTTTTAATCAAAACATACCGTTTGATAACTTTATCGTATGGCAATTAGCGGGAGATAAAATTTCCAATTCGAGTACAACACAAAAATTGGCAACTGGATTTTTGAGAAATCATCGCATCAATACAGAGGGAGGAATTGTGTTTGAAGAATACAGAGTGGAAAATGTGGCAGATAGAACTCAGACTACAGCTACGGCTTTCCTTGGCCTGACATTTGAATGTGCAAGATGTCATGACCACAAATACGATCCCATTTCTCAAAAAGACTACTATCAGCTATTTAGTTTCTTTAATCAGGTAAATGAGGAAGGCTTGGGAAGAATGGATGGAAATAGTGGTCCAGAAGTCCTCCTGCCAAGTAAAGAAGTAGAAGCCAAAATTGCTTTTCTGGAAAAAGCAATAACAAAGCAGCGAAGAAGGCTCAAACGCATCAGGAATCTTCATCAAGCTCCAACACCCATCCCTTCCGATTCGATTGTAGATCTGAGTAAGGGATTAATCATGCTAATAGATACAGAGAAACAATGGATGACGACGAACAATGGATCGATCACTTCCATTCAGGACCAAGCATCAAAGTATATCTATAAAACAATTGGAGACCCTGTACTTGAAAAGAAAGACGATAGAATGGGGATAAAGCTGGACGGATATAATATGATTACCAATACAGAACAGCATGTAAACTTTGAGCAATCTCAACCTTTTTCCTTTGCCTTCTGGCTACAAGCCTATCCTCAAACTGATTTCATGGAAATTGTGGATCGGATAAATGTTAAATATGGGTTGGAAAATGGCTATGATATTAGTGTTACAGAAGGCAAACTCAACTTTCGCTTAGCACATTCTCTCCCCGCTAATCTGTTAGAAGTAAGGAGCGCGGAAACACTACCTGAAAATCAATGGACGCATGTCACCATTACTTATGATGGATCAGGAAAAGCCGAGGGAGTGAATATGTACTTTAATGGCGATCACATTCAAAATCAGATTGTGTTTGATCAATTACGGCAGACTACCCGACACCCCCGTCGTATGACTATAGGTGGGATCATGCATCTGGATGAAAATGTAGATGATGGCCATTTTTATATTGATGACTTTAGGGTTTACGATCATGAAATACATGCAGCAATTGCAAAATCCCTTGCGGGAATTTCCATTCCAAAGCAAAAGGTGATCTCCGAAATGGCGTTTGATAGATCTCCTGATTATCAGCTTACAAGAGATAGTATACAATTACTAAATAGTGCATTGACAAGAATACAAGATAGTATTACCAGTGTGATGGTTATGGAAGACCTTGTGGATTACAGACAAACCTTTATATTGGATCGAGGGGTGTACAATGCACCTACAGATGAAGTCCACTCTATTACACCTGAGTCCTTATCAACATTTACTTCTGAGTTTAGCGGAAATAGACTGGATCTTGCACAATGGCTGATACACCCCGAACATCCATTGACTTCTAGAGTGATTGTGAATCGTTTTTGGTATCAGTTGTTTGGAAAAGGTATTGTGACTACAGTTGAGGATTTTGGTAGTCAAGGAGACCTGCCAAGCCATCCCCAATTATTGGACTGGTTGGCCATAACATTTGTAGAATCTGGATGGGATGTAAAATATATGATGAAATTAATGGTTATGTCCTCTACCTATCGTCAATCTTCCAGAGTAAGCGTAGAAGAAAGAACTAATGACCCGGAAAATAAATGGCTGGCACGTGGTCCTTCCTTTCGCTTACCTGCAGAACTCATTAGGGATAATGCATTAGCTGCGAGTGGTTTACTGAATAAAGAAATAGGGGGCCCTAGCGTAAAACCCTATCAACCTCCTGGACTTTGGTCTGAAAGTAGCACTTTCAGCAAGGTACTGAGAACCTATCAGCAAGACCACGGCGATGATCTCTATCGAAGAAGTCTCTATACATTCTGGAGACGAACTATACACCATCCTGTAATGGCTGTATTTGACGCTCCAAATAGGGATAATTGCATAGTGAGACGTCAGAACACCAATACACCTCTACAAGCGCTAACACTACTCAATGAAGTTCAATTTGTAGAAGCGTCAAGAGTCTTAGCAGAAAGGGTTACTACCCAGGAGGAAAACGTTGACCGACAAATTGAACTGGCGTATCTGTTATTGACAGGTCTCCAGATACAGGATCAAGTCTTACAGCTTCTACAGAAATTGTATCAAAACGAATATTCCCGCTTTAGCGATCATCCTGAAGCCGCTAATGGATTATTACAGGAAGGAGAACATATATATGACAAAACCCTTGAACCGGCACATTTGGCAGCATTAACAGTAGTCTGTAATGCCATATTGAACTTTGATGAAACAGTTACAAAAAGATAAAGATGTTGAAACGAAAAGATATAGTATCCTTACACAATCACCCAGATATCTCTGAGCGATTAAAAGTAAACAGACGGCAGTTCCTTCACAAAGCAGGCATAAGCCTGGGAAGCCTGGGTCTTTACTCACTATTGGGAGGATCTAATGTATTGGGAAATAACATATCTCCAGGGTTGATAAATAATAATAATGGAAAAGGAGTACTTACTTCTTTACACCATATACCCAAAGTAAAACGGATCGTTTATCTCTTCCAGAGTGGGGGTCCATCCCAGTTGGACTTGTTTGATTACAAGCCCCTTCTCAATCAAAAAAACGGTGAAGAATTACCAGATTCTATACGCCAGGGACAACGACTAACGGGAATGACTTCTGGCCAAAAGTCATTTCCCCTAGCAGGAAGCCAGTTCTCTTTTCAACAATATGGTCAATCAGGCACCTGGGTAAGTGAACTCATGCCTTACACTTCCAAGATTGTTGATGATCTGTGTTTCATTAAATCGATGCACACAGAAGCAATTAATCACGATCCTGCTTTAACATTTTTCCAAACTGGATCTCAGCAACCAGGTAGACCATGTATAGGTTCTTGGCTGAGTTATGGATTGGGAAGTGAAAATGATAACCTCCCTGCATTTTGTGTCTTGGTTTCTCAAGGAACTGGACGAACAGCTGGCCAACCTCTGTTTTCAAGACTCTGGGGTAGTGGCTTTTTACCCTCACTACACCAAGGAGTTCAGTTTAGATCAGGGAAAGATCCCGTTCTTTATTTGAGTAACCCACAGGGAATAGATGGACACAGTAGACAGCAAATGCTGGAATACTTTAGGGAAATACAGCAAATCAGATACGAAACGGAACAAGATCCAGAAATACAAAGCCGTATAGCTCAATATGAAATGGCTTACAGGATGCAAACTTCTGTACCCGAAGTTATGGATATCGATAAAGAGCCTGAGTACATATTTGACATGTATGGCCCCAACGCCAAAGTACCGGGAACTTATGCTGCAAATTGCCTGCTTGCAAGAAGATTACTGGAAAAAGGGGTGAGATTCATTCAACTCTACCATCAGGGCTGGGATCAACATACGGACCTCCCAAGCCAAATAGTGGGTCAGGCCAAAGATACAGACCAACCTTCAGCAGCGTTAGTGCAAGATCTTAAACAACGTGGACTATTAGAAGACACCTTGATTGTTTGGGGGGGTGAATTTGGCCGCACAAACTATTCACAAGGTGCCTTAACAAAAACAAACTATGGCAGGGACCATCATCCCAGGTGTTTTACTATTTGGCTTACAGGAGGAGGAATTAAACAAGGCATATCATATGGAGAAACCGATGAATTTGGATATAATCTTGTAAACAATGGAGTTCATGTTCATGACTTTCAAGCTACATTATTACATCTTCTCGGAATAGATCATGAAAAATTTACGTTTAAACACCAGGGAAGAAGATATAGACTTACAGATGTCCATGGTAATCTGGTAAAAGATATATTGGCATAGCATTAAATGATATGATTCACAAGTCCATCTACATAATATCCCTGTGTTTGATCACAGGACTTCTTATCAGTTGGGATCTGTTGCCAAGTAGTCATAAAATAAGTTATAACCAGGATGTGCGCCCCATTTTTAATCAGCATTGTCTCCCATGCCATGGAGGGATCAAACAGTCTGGAGGGTTTAGTTTATTATTTGAAGAAGAAGCACTTGACACAACTGATTCTGGAGTACCTGCAATTATCCCGGGCAATGCTCAGGAAAGTGAATTGTACAAAAGGTTGATCCACCAGGACCCTGAATATCGGATGCCCCTGGATCACGCTCCGCTTGAGGAAAAAGATATTAATATTATCCGATCTTGGATAGATCAGGGTGCTCAATGGGAAACACATTGGGCATACCATTCTCCAAAAACCATACTCCCCCCTCAACAAACTTCCCCTTGGGTACAAAATCCCATTGATCAATTTACCCTGCAACAGATGACTCAAAGAGGTTTGAAGCCTTCTGATCTGGAATCTCCTGAAAAACTTACTCGAAGACTTCATTTTGACTTAGTAGGACTGCCTCCTGCTTCGGATAGCCCGAATCCATTTAATACTGTACCGAGTGATTCTACTTATGAATCATTAGTCGATAGCTTATTAAGTTCTCCTGCATTTGGAGAAAAATGGGCTACCATGTGGTTAGATCTTGCCAGATATGCTGATTCAAAAGGATATGAAAAAGATCTGTATCGAAGTATATGGAAATACCGCGACTGGGTGATCCAGGCGTTGAATAACAATATGCCATTCGACCAGTTTACAGTTGAACAACTAGCTGGTGATTTGCTTCCTGAACCTACCCAAGCTCAACTCCTCGCAACTGCTTTTCATAGAAATACCATGGCAAATGACGAAGGAGGAACAGATAATGAGGAATATAGAAATTATGCCGTAATAGAAAGAGTGGGGACAACCTTTGAGGTTTGGCAAGGAACTACCATGGCCTGTGTTCAATGTCATAGCCATCCTTACGATCCGATAAAACAGGAAGAGTTCTACCAATTCATGTCATTTTATAATAATACTGCCGATAGGGATATTTATCACGAAGGACCTAATTTATTTACATATCCTCCCAAAAGAAAAAAAGAAGTTCAACAAATTGTACATTGGGTAGCAGAACATACCATTCCTGAGATTAAGCAAATTACTGAACCTAATTTGTACAAAAAAAAGGAACAGATTTTGCAAACTTTAGGCTACAGGAAAATTCAAGCCGAGTATTTTGAAGAAAGCAGCAGATTTATTGAATTGGTTAACCCTGGACAAGATGTCATATTTCAGGTCCAGGATGATTCCTGGATAATGTACGAGCAAATAGATATTTCATCGGTAACTCATATTAGCTATAGATATGCTTCTCCGTATACAGGTTTCATAGAATTTAGATTAGATTCCATAAACGGAAAGCTGTTAAATCGTTTCCATGTAACACCTACTAGCTCTCCCCAGGATAAGGAAAGATGGAAATCATGGAAAACACGTAAGGTACCATTGATCCAAGCAGAAGGGATACATGATATCTACTTCGTTTTTAGAAAAGATCAGCATCAGACGCAAGATCTTTTTCGATTGGACTGGATGTTTCTGCACGAAAAAGAACCTCTCTACCAAAGATTTGATGCTAATTTATTACATAAGCTTGTCCAGCTCGATACCCTACCTGCCATACCTACTCCTATCATGCAAGAACTTCCTTCTCACAAAAGAAGGCCCACGCACATATTTGAACGAGGAAGTTGGTTAAATCCTGGTAAAACAGTACAGCCAGGGGTTCCGAGCGAATTTAATATTGCTCAAACATCGATTTCTAATAGACTCGATATGGCAAAGTGGCTGGTCAGTCCAGACAATCCACTAACAGCCAGAGTTATCGTCAATAGAATTTGGGAGCAGATATTTGGAAAAGGGATTGTATCCTCGTTAGAAGATTTTGGAACACAAGGAGAGGCTCCTACTCATATCCAATTATTAGATTGGTTGGCGTTAGAATTTGTCAAGAGTGGTTGGGATATGAAACACCTTATTAAGTTAATGGTCATGTCTGCCACTTACCGTCAAACAGCTGCTACAACCCCTGAAAAACTTGAGATGGATCCAGATAATACCTGGCTATCGCGGGGACCAAGGATCAGAATGAGTGCCGAGCAATTGAGAGATCAGGCACTTGCCGTGAGTGGCTTATTAAGTGATAAAATGTATGGTCCTGGAGTATTTCCCCCTATTCCAGAAGGAGTATCTATCAATCCTTTCATCGGTAATTGGGATATAAGTAAGGGTGAGGATAAATACCGAAGAGCTATATATACTTTTGTTCATAGAACTAGTCCCTACCCCAGCCAAATTATATTTGATGCTTCAGACAGGACTACTTGTCTTTCCAGAAGAATTCGAACAAATACTCCCTTACAAGCACTTTCCCTGCTTAATGACCTAGTATTTATGGATGCAGCCAGGGAATTAGGTAAAAAATGGGTCTTGGAACAACAGATGAGTATTGCAGAAAGGATATCCTCAGGCTATCAACATATCTCATTTAGTGCGATTGACAATCAAAAATTGCAACTACTATTGGAGCTATATCATATATCGCTGAAGCAGTATCAAGAAGACCCTAATCTCATATGCGAAATGTTTCCAACAGAAGAAGCCCCCTCATCTGACCTGGCAGCATGGACTGTTGTCGCTAATGCCATGTTAAACCTGGACGAAAATATAACCAAATGAATCACTACGAAGAAGCAACATATACCCTGGCGAAATACAATACGCGTAGATATTTCTTGCGGCAGTGTACTGCAGGACTGGGTGCTATGGCCCTGGGGTCCTTGCTGGGATGTCATAAAGATCAGAAGGATCAACCTGATGAAAAGCGATTAACAGGGAATCCTTTAGACGTATCAGTTCCACATTTTTCACCCAGCGCAAAAAGTGTCATATTTCTCCATATGGCTGGAGCTCCGTCTCAACTTGAACTATTTGATTACAAACCCAAATTGCAAGAGTTGGATGGTAAACCCTGCCCCGCATCCTTAATCGAAGGAAAAAGGTTTGCATTTCTCAAAGGCATCCCTGACATGATGGGACCTCAGACATCTTTTCGACAGTATGGTCAGTCTGGTGCCTGGGTATCAGAGCATTTACCCTATCTTACTGAGGTAGTTGATGACTTATGCTTCTTGAAAGCCATGCATACAGATGAGTTTAACCACGCCCCAGCACAATTATTTATGCATACAGGTAGTCCTAGGTTGGGTAGACCCAGCATGGGTTCTTGGGTCATGTATGGATTGGGATCTGAAAACCAAAATTTACCTGGATATGTAGTACTTACATCCAGGTCTGATATAAGTGCAGGTAAGAGTGTATATGGAAGTGGATTTCTACCTTCAGTTTATCAAGGTGTACAGTGCAGGAGCAAAGGCGAGCCTGTGTTAAACCTCAGTAACCCTGGAGGCATCAATGATAAGATACGAAAACAATCTATTGATATTATCAACAAGATTAATGAACAGACCTATGAAGAAATAGGCGACCCTGAGATCTTGTCCAGAATTTCACAGTATGAACTGGCATTTCGGATGCAGGCTGAAGTTCCTGAGGTTATGGACATTACTAAGGAGCCAGAATGGGTGCATGAAATGTATGGAACTGAACCAGGTGAATTATCATTCGCCAATAATTGTCTCCTGGCCCGGAGACTTGTCGAAAATGGTGTGCGTTTTGTTCAACTATTTGACAGGGCTTGGGACCATCATGGAGCAAACCCTGGCAATGGGGTTACGGAGGGCTTGAGTCGCGCATGTAACAACGTAGATAAACCTATCGCAGCACTTATCAAGGATTTGAAAATGCGCGGCCTATTAGAAGATACGCTTGTAGTGTGGGGCGGAGAATTTGGAAGAACACCGATGATGGAAACGCGAGCTTCTGGTGCCAATTTCAAAGGTAGAGATCATCATAGTGAAGCTTTCACCATGTGGATGGCAGGAGGGGGTACTCAGGCTGGTATGAGTTATGGTGAGACAGACGAATTGGGCTACTATGGAATCAAAGACCGAGTGCATATACACGATCTGCAAGCAACTATTTTACACTGTTTGGGCTTAAACCACGAAAACCTTACCTATGACTTTCAAGGTAGAGCTTTCAGACTTACTGATGTCCATGGTAAAGTCGTGAATGATATATTAAGTTAACCTATATAATATCCTGTACATTTAGTTCGAAAAATATCGAATGACATGTGATGATATCATGCTCGTTGTATTTCTGTTGTACAGTATACTCATTATTCTCTGGCGATCGATAAGCCTCTATCACATGATCTTTCAAATTAATGATCCAGTATTCTGGGATTCCATTCTCAGCATATTGCGTTAATTTGATCCCTCGATCAAATAACAATGAGCTGTCGGAAACTTCCATAACAAGATATACATCTTTACCTGCAGGATGATGAGACATGTATCTATCTTCCACATATTTAGCTATGACAATATCAGGTTCTGGTTCATTGTATTGATTCAACCTCAAAGGAATTTGGATGGATACAATGGCTTTTTTGTAAAGCTTATATACCAATAATTCAGTAAGCTTATTCACTACACTTGCGTGATGACTATTTATAGGGCTCATATTAATAACTTCGCCCTGGATCAGTTCTACCCGGTCTGAATCTCTAATAATTCCCACTTCTGCCATTTTGTAATAGGCATCTACATCAAATATTTTTTTATCAATATTAACCATCTTCATCTTGTTTGATATAAGTTACACATTTCTTTCCGAAACTATCACTCAATTCAAGTTGTGTCAGTGCCATTGTTGAAAGATATACCTGTATGATATATGCTTATTTTGATAAAATATAATCCTTCGCTTCAGCGGTTTGTTTAACATTCCACAAATAATAATACCACAAAAACGGCAATTTGTGATAGCTTTATGATTTTCAAACGAAGGAAAAAAGTAAGTTATATGAGATTAGGGTCTCTCTTATTATCAATAGATACTAATATTTGATTATTTCACGCGAGTTTTTCCGTCATATCCAATTTGATAGTTCTTCTACAAACGATATCTGTTATTCTATTGCCAAATATTCATTAACATTACCAGGAGTCAATGAATTGCTAATACCAAGGCATCAATTATATCATTAAAGTGATAATGACGAACAGTGATACAACTTTCCAATTAGACAAGTTATTGACTCCGGGTATATATTTTAGTATTAAGCAAAAACTCTTTCCCTGCTTTGCTCTTTTTTATAAAATTCTTTAAACGTGATCATTCTTTCTGTCTCTTCATCCCAAAGCTTATGAAACATGCACTTTAAACTTTGACGGAAGTTAATTGTCGTTACATATTTTTGAAAAATGGGGTTCTCTCTCGCACATTTTGGTAAGTGATAATTGGGAATACGCGGATTTAAATGATGTATATGATGAAACCCAATATTACCTGTTAACCAATTAAATACCTTAGGCAGCTTATAATACGTACTTCCTTTAATTGCAGCAATTAAAAAGTCCCAATTCTCTCTCCATTGCTTGTACGCTTCTTCGTGTTGATGCTGTACGTAAAAAAACCAAAAAGCTATGATGCTAAATCCCACGACAATCATTAAATGGATCAATAAGAATTCTTTCCATCCCAGCCAATACGCTAGTAATCCATAGACAGCGAATATCATAAGATTGTTCAGTAGCTGAGATTTTTTCACCTTCTTCAATCCCTTAAAACTATATAAAGGAAGGCGATTGGTAATAATGACATAGATTACAGGAGCAAAAATAAACAATATGATGGGGTTTCTAAATATCCTATACCTGATTCTGCCCCATTTAGATCGATTTCTATACTCCTCTACAGTCAAGAAATCAATATCTCCTATATCTCGATACTCCAATTGCCCTGTATGTCCATGGTGAAAGCTATGTACCTTGGCCCAGTATTTATAGGGCATAGTAGTAAAAAAACTACTGAATGTTCCTATGAGATTATTGAGCCGCTTAGATTTCAAGAAGGATTGATGTCCACAATCATGTTGTATGATAAAAATTCTGGCAAGAAAAAAGGCATTGACAATCCCTAAACCAATGGTTATCCATACAGACCAGCTTAAACTTAAATACATTAATACCCATAATCCTAAAAATGGTAGAAATGTATTAGCCAACTGTAGTAGAGCCTTTTTAGTACTAGGTGTTTGGTAATCCTTAATTAACTGTTGCCAGTTCTTAAGCGAATCCTTGATTTCCGCTTCTAAATAAATCTTACTGTAATTCATGCAAAAAAAGTTTACTAATTGAGAGCCAATAACTTACTAAAAGAAGCTGATATTATGCTCCACTATATTCGAGAAAATTTTAGTTGTGATTTTAATATTAATTCAATGCTTAATGATACCAATTTCCCCTATCAAAAGGAAATGAATTT
>CAZZEC010000111.1:8660-19959 GCA_964652565.1 uncultured Bacteroidia bacterium | reverse complement strand
ACTTCTACCAGGGATTCAAAGGTAACAGGCTTAGAGATAAAAGAACTTACGCCCAAATCGTAGGTACGAAGTATATCTTCTTCAGCTTTAGAAGTGCTCAACACCACAATGGGTATACGTCTCAACCCTTCTATGTTTTTGATCTCTTCCAAACACTCCCTTCCATCCTTCTTTGGCATGTTGAGATCGAGTAAAATAATCCCGGGAAGCGGATACTCATTTCGATCATCAAAAGGAAAATCCCCCCTTAGATAAGCCATCAATTGTTCTCCATTCTCTACGAAGTAGATTTCATTGATGAGCCTACTTTCATCTAATGCTTCTCTGGCCAAGAGACGGTCTTCTTCGTCATCTTCAGCCATCAGAATGGTTACAGATGTATATTTTTCAGTCATTGTTAGAATTTATTATCTGTTTTTACTCCATTAGAAAGATTTCTAGATGTATAATTCTGATTTAAGGGTAACAATACACGAATAGTGGTTCCTACCCCAGTTTCACTTTTGGCTGTAATAAACCCTCCATGCTGTGTTACAATCCGTTTGCAAATAGTCAGTCCTATACCTGAACCTTCATATTTGCTCCCTTCTAATCGTTGAAAAATTGTAAATATCTTTTCCGCATATTTTTCATCAAATCCTATCCCATTATCAGATATCGCGATTTCTACCCATTCTTTTGACAAACCCAACACATTCACCTCCTCTCTTAAAAGCTTTTTTTTCTCGATATTAATGCGCGGCGAAACATTGGGCTTAGAAAATTTAAGCGCATTGCTAATGAGATTTTGAAATAATTGCCGCATCTGAGTGGGATCTGCATCAATCTCTGATATTACATTTTCACACTCGATATGGGCATGAGTTCTATGAATGACTATCTCAAGGTCTGACAGTACTTCCTTGATCACCTGATTGAGATCTACTTGTTGAAAAGATTGAGCTTTCGTCGAAACCCTCGAAAAGCTCAGTAAATCATTGATCAATCTTTGCATCCTCTCTGAAGCACTCAACACCCTTCTTAGGTAATCTCTTCCTTTATCTGATAAATTTTGTTCTTCTTTAAGTAATATCCTACTACCAAAAGTTCTGATCTTCCTCAGTGGCTCTTGTAAATCATGGGAAGAGATGTAGGCAAAGTCCTCCAGATCTCTATTGCTGCGCTCGAGTTCAGCAGCATATCTCCTTAACTTTTCTTCGGCCTGCTTCTGTTCCGACAAATCGTGAATAATTCCCGTGAACATTTGCTGGCCATCAACACTCATCTCACTGATTGCCAATCGAAATGGAAACGTATTACCATCTTTTTTCAACCCTAATACTTCCCTTCCTATCCCTATAATTTTCTTTTCACCTGTTTCCTGATACTGCCGGATATATCTATCGTGATTACTGCGTTCTGGTTCTTGCATCAACATACGTACATTTTTACCTATCACTTCATTTGCCTGGTAACCAAACATTTTAGCAGCAGCTGGATTGATAGTATCTATGATCCCCTTATCATCTATAGTAATAATCCCATCTATAGCTGTCTCGATTATAGCTTTCAACCTGGAGCTTTCACCTGAATGATCTTTCTTTGAATCGGAATTATGTATCACGTAAATCTATTTTTTCTTCTTTATCTAAATCTAATAATGATTTCCAAACGCTCATATATTATTGTATATGTTCATTGTACTCACTTTGAACCTTTTGAGTTTGAAATGCCATTAATGGTATATGAATAAAATGAGAAGCCATCTCCGTATAGCTTTTCTTCATAAGTTGTCCCAGTACACTTCTCTTGTGCGTAAGCATGACGAGTAAATCAATATCATTGCTTTTTGTATATAATTCTATTCCTTTGATGACATTACTGTGTTTCATTATATCAAATAACAATTTATCACCACTTATATCGAATTGATACGCTTTTTTTAATATGGCTGAGCGATACATATCATGTGCCGATTCATCTTGCTTAATATGAATGCAATGTATAGTTGCATTATAGGTATGAGCGAAATCCAACAACTTATCAATTACGCTTAGATCGCCTTCATCATAATTTGTAGCATAGGCAATATGTTGGAATACACCAAATTTCTTCCCTTGAGGAATTACCATGACAGGACATACTGAACGTTGTAATAATGCAGCTGTTGTACTTCCCATGATCTTTCTAATCAGAATATTCCCCCCTCTCATACCTATGATTATGAGATCGGATCCAATCTCTTTACTTACAGAAATGATCTCCTCTACCGCAGGTCCCATACTAATTTTAAACTCCATCTGTATTTCCCTTCTTTGCTCGACAGGTACTTCGTGTTCAATTTCAGCAAAATAATTTATTGCAACTTCTTCTTGTTGATTTTTAAGCGCCTCTTGCATATATACTGCCATATAGGGTTCTATCATTGCGGGTGTATATGCGTGGAATAAGGTAATCTTAGATTGATAAAAACAAGCCAGGTCTATTGCATATCTCAACGCATTTTTTGAAACAGGTGAAAAGTCAATGGGAACCAATATATTTTTCATTATTACTATTTATTGAGGAAAGTAGTGGTATGGGAAACAACTTCTTCCCGTTTTACAATAGATTAACAATAGATTAACAAACCACAAGTCTCTGCAAATAAACCGTCATTGTTATTTAGTTTTGAATTTGATTGAACTTCATATTTACTAGTATTGATTGATACTATTTCAAAAATAACCTTCATCAAAGGGGGGAGTATTGATTTTTTTCAGATGAGAAAGTGATTTTTGTTAGTAAAAAAATGCCCCATGTACAGGTATATACATGGGGAATCCAAAAAGAATGATATGTTATCAATCAGAAAACATCACGTTATAGTCCAAATGCGTAGTAATGTACTCCAGGTGCATTGTCATACACACCTTCCAGCATTACTCCTCCACGTCTGTTTTCCAACATGTCAAGTACGTCTTCAACTTTTCTAACAGATTTATCATCAATTTTTGTGATAATAAAACCCTTTCTTACCCTGGTCTGAGTTGCAAGTTTGCCTGCAAAAAGTTCTGTAATTTTAACCCCTCCATCAATATCTAGCTTTTCTGCTTCCTCTTTGCTTACCGTTTCTAATTCAACTCCTAATACATCCAAAACCCCGGCATCGCTTCTTCCACTCTCAGCAATTCTCTTGGCGGTATTCGTGCGACTTTTAAGGGTTGCGGTAATGTCTATTTCCTTACCGTTTCTGTACACTTTCATTTCCACTTTATCACCAGGTCGTTTACGAGCAATTAGTTCCTGGAGCTCAGGTGAACTTTTAATTGTTTTTTCATCTAATGCTATGATGACATCTCCCTTTTGAAGGCCTGCTTCCCTGGCAGCACTATTCTCATATACACTGTCTACCCATACTCCCTCGGATATATCGAGTCCCTGTTCTTTTGCATCCACTCCATTGATTCCGTTTATATTTCTGATACCAACGCCAAGAATTCCACGCTGTACAGCTCCAAATTCCATCAAATCCTGTACGACCTTTGATACCAGATTAGAAGGAACTGCAAATCCATAACCTGCATAATATCCATTTGGACTGGCAATTGCCGTGTTTATTCCTACCAATTGACCTTGAGCATTTACCAATGCACCCCCGCTATTTCCTCTATTGATAGCAGCATCTGTTTGAATAAATGACTCAATCTTGTATTCTTCATTCAAGATATCAATCGATCTTCCTTTAGCACTTACTATTCCTGCAGTTACGGTGGAAGTCAGGTTGAAAGGATTACCAACGGCAAGAACCCATTCCCCAACTTTTACATTATCGGAGTTATAAAATGCTAATGATGGCAAATCATTATCCTTTATTTGGATAAGTGCAATATCTGTAGTGGGGTCTGTACCAATCAATGTAGCCTCGTATTTTCTGTTATCAGAAAGTGAGACTTCGATCTTATCAGCATCACCTACCACGTGGTTATTCGTAACGATGTAACCATCCTGGCTGATGATTACGCCTGAACCTGAGCCTTGTTGAGGTTGTCTTGGAGTCCCTCTCTGCGATTCTGGTGCGTCAAAAAATCTACGGAAAAAGTCATACATTTCTGGAAGATCCTGCCCCTGAGACTGGCCAGGGCCACCATTTTCAAATGTAGAAGTAATATGTACTACAGCAGGCATTACACGCTCTGCAGTTTCCGTAAAATCCAGTGCAACCAGTTCTTTAGTCTGTGGATCTGTATAAAATGTTTGTATACCCGGAGCAGCGTCTACCTGCCTGATAGTTACTGCCCGATTGTTCGATCCATCTATTTTAGGATATATAAATAATGTCAACGCGCTGCCCATAATAGCAGCCAATAATAATAACACAAACGATGTACGATTTTGCTTGGATTTCATGTCTTTCCTATTATACTTTTTCAAATAATTACACACTTCTATACGTTACATACGCTATTTTGCTTCAACTGGCATGCCACATTGAAATAATGTCATAATTACAGAAGATTATAGAAAGAAATCTGCCAAACTGTCGTACCTATAGTGCATCAATGACATCCAGGAAGTTAAAGGACTGATTTTTTTGTTTGATGATCCATATTGTAGTTTCTATTTCTGCATCAAGCAGTTTTTCAGCTACGCTACCTAACAAAATGACAGTTGCTGCATTTCGCCCTCTGGCACCAATAATAATCATATCCACATCTTGTTCACCGGCCGCCTCATGAATTTTTTTTGCAGGTGATTTCCTTTCGTGATCATAAGTGTATATTTGATGAATAGTAATATCTTTTTCTCCAATCTTCTCAACAAATTCATCGCATTTATCCACAGCGTGCTGCTTCATAATGGTTGCAAATTCTTCTTCTGTTTTACCCGTCTTGTAATATCCGTATGGCACCTTGTAAACGTGCTGAAATATCAATTCTACATCATTATCTACTTTGGCTATTTGAGTGGCAGTATCAGCCGCCATTTCTGAATAAGGAGAAAAATCAACGGGAACGAGAATCTTTCTAAGAGAAAAAGAGACATTGTCCGGAACAAAAAGTATTGAACAAGGTATCTTCCGCGCAAGTTGTCTGGGAATAATACCTGAACCATGAGATTGTTTCTTCCGTCCTACGATCACCAAATCTATATTTTTCACATGTGTACGGTGCAGTAACTCTTTTTTGGGTGAGCCTTCTACTGCCTCGAAATGAACTTCATATGATAGATATTCTGGAAAGTGTTTTTCTACTTTTCGTTTCATCTCATGTTCTATATGCTCATCTATAGGACTATCTAATTCTGGATATTTTTCTTTAAGCTCTGGTGAAATTTCAAGCTCTTCCTGAACATTGACAAAGTATATGGTCTCTGGTTTGAAGTAATAGGAAATAAACGCTACGTATTCAATCAAGGTCTCATCCATTGTTGTAAAATCGAGACCTATCATTAATCTTTTGTACTGATTCATGTGTATCTAACAATAATTATTTTAAAAATGTATTTCAATATATTCATCAAACATCAAATAATGAATATGAATAAATAAATTACTTTACAGAAGCGTACCTTATATGGATACCAGCTAATTAGTACAATAATCACAGGATACAGAGTGACATAAGTCACTACTTACAATGAGTTCTTCCCCTAATGACAACCTGTCCAAGTCGTACATTTGCTCGGTATGGAAGAAAAAACTGACTCACTTCAAATCTGCTACCATTGTGGTGAGAATTGCGAGGATAGGTCAATTCAAGTAGAAAAAAAATACTTTTGTTGTCAAGGTTGTAAGACAGTATACGAGATTCTCAATACACATGCACTAAGTGATTATTATCATGTTGGAGAGCCTACACCAGGCAAGACCCTGAAAAAGACAGATCGCAAAACGTCATTTGATTGGATTGACACTCCAGAAGTCAGAAACTCGCTAATTGATTTTTCAGAAGAACATATCACAAGGGTTACTTTCTTCCTACCTCAAATACACTGTAGCTCCTGTATTTGGCTGCTGGAACACTTGCCTAAACTCCATGAAGGCATTCATCATTCCAGGGTTATTTTCTTGAGAAAAGAGTTAATCGTTTCATTTAATGAGTTTGAGTTAGCACTCAGTGAACTCGTTGCACTACTATCTCAAATAGGTTATGAACCGGATCTACGGTTAAAAGATCTCCATCAACGTTCCAAACCCAAGACACAAAGACGGTTAATATTGCAACTGGGAGTTGCGGGGTTCTGCTTTGGGAATATTATGCTGTTGAGCTTCCCAGAATACTTGAGTATGAGTCAGTTGACTCAGGAATATGCAGTATTTTTTGGCTTACTCAATATCATACTTTCACTTCCTGTACTCCTGTTCAGTGCCACCGAATACTTTACATCAGCTTATTATAGTCTTAAAGAACAACACCTAAATATTGATGTCCCCATTTCCATAGGTATCATAACGCTATTTACACGAAGCGTATATGAAATTTTGACGCATACGGGTGCAGGCTACCTGGATTCACTGGCAGGTCTCGTATTTTTTTTACTGATAGGAAAATGGTTTCAAAATAAAACCTATAACAGATTGGCCTTCGATAGAGAATACACTTCTTATTTTCCAATATCTATCTTAAAAAAGACACCTTCTGGTGAGAAAAGAGTTCCCGTTCCTGATTTATCTGAAGGCGATTCCATTATTATAAAAAACGGAGAGATCATTCCTGCTGATGCGATATTAATCAGTGCAGAAACACTTATTGATTACAGTTTTGTAACAGGTGAATCACATCCCGTTCCAAAAACTTCTGGAGATATTATATATGCTGGTGGTCGACTTCAGGGAGTATCTGCTGAACTACAATTAATTCGAAAAGTTGAACAAAGTTATCTTACCCAGCTTTGGGAAGACAGTAGTACAGGCACACCTGTCAATCGAATAACTTCACTTGCAGACCAGTTGGGCAGAAGATTTACGATGATTATTATATTGATAGCAAGTATTTCGGGATTGGTGTGGTGGATGTATACAGATATGGGTCAAGCTGTGAATATCTTCACTGCTGTACTCATCGTAGCATGTCCTTGTGCTTTAGCCCTAAGTGCACCTATTACATTAGGTAATGCAATGAGAATACTAGGTCATAATCGATTATATCTGAAAAACACAGATGTAATAGAAGCAATGGCTCACACAGATCACATCGTATTTGATAAGACAGGGACAATCACTCACCATGAGAGCCTGCCACCTGAATACAAAGGGACAACACTTTCACAAGTACAAAAACAATTGTTATTGTCTATTTGTAAGGAATCCAATCATCCAGTAAGTCAAGCTATTGCAAAATGGTGCGGTACTCAGAACACTCATGTGATCACTGATTTTAAAGAATATATTGGAGAGGGAATACGAGCCTCAGTTGGAAGCAGCAAAATTATATTGGGGAATAATAAATTAGTCTTCAAAAGCTTCCCCGATACTGTAGCATCATGGCAGATTGATAAAACTTCTCATTTTACCCACCTCATCATAGATGATGAATATTTCGGATCTTTTACTATCAAAAATAGTTACAGAGAAGGATGGGGATCATTGCTAAAACAACTAGGTAAAAACCATGCTTTATCTCTGCTAACAGGAGACAATGACCTTTCAAAACCTTATCTAAAACGCCACTTCCCTCCCAGTACGGAGATGCGTTTTTTCCAAAGTCCCTTTGATAAGCGAGCATATATATCACAAAAGCAGTCTGAAGGTCATAATATTATGATGATCGGAGACGGGTTAAACGATGCAGGAGCGCTAAAACAAAGCCAGGTTGGGCTAGCGATCTCAGAAAATATCAATAATTTTTCACCGTCTTGTGATGGTATAGTAAGCGCAGAGGAATTCAAAAATATTGGAACATTCATAACTTATGCCCAAAAAAGCATTCAACTCGTCAAATTGAGTTATTTGTTGTCCCTTGGCTACAATGTTGTCGGGCTTACAATAGCCATTCAGGGACTACTCAGTCCTGTGATTGCTGCCATACTGATGCCGCTGAGTTCTATTTCTGTGGTATTATTTGCCACTGGCACTACACACTGGGTTGCCAAGAATTTATATCTCAATACACATTCGAAAAGTCGATTTGAAAGTTTGTAATATATATTTCAAATGACTTTAGTCACTGCTTTACTTGATAGCAATCATTCTCCAAAATATGTGGGCACCATACATTTGAGTATTATAATAGATACATATGAGTGCAATTTTCTTACTAATTGGTGTCAGTCTCGTTGTTGCGTTAGGGTTTTTAATCGCTTTTCTGTGGGCAGTAAATACCGGACAATATGAAGATGAATACACACCGTCAGTACGTATGCTATTTGAAGAACATAGCGAAGGGGATATTACAACAAACAAGAACAACCAACAACACAATACAACTATATCCTAACCCTAAATACGAATTATTTAATCGAACACGATGACAAAGAATCCCTCTATCTCCAAGGAACAACTGGCACAACCCAGGACTATGGAGCAATTTTCTTACGATAATGCCATCGTACGCAATTTCGCCTATGCCTCTATTTTCTGGGGATTAGCCGGAATGGCCGTAGGATTATTGGCAGCTTTTGAACTTGTATTACCAGAGCTCACAAATGGTATTGCCATTTTATCATTTGGACGAATACGGCCCTTACACACGAATGCGGCGATATTCGCATTTGTGGGAAATGGGATTTTTATGGGAGTTTATTACTCATTACAGCGTCTTTTAAAAACCCGACTGTATAGCGATATTCTTAGTAGTATTCACTTTTGGGGCTGGCAATTAATCATTGTTGCGGCCTTGATTACGCTACCCTTAGGTATTACTACCAGTAAGGAATACGCAGAATTAGAATGGCCTATTGACATTGCGATCACACTCATATGGGTGGTTTTTGGATTGAACATGATGATGACAATTGTCAAGCGTCGTGAACGCCACTTATACGTAGCTATCTGGTTTTACATTGCGACATGGGTTACAGTGGCAATACTGCATATTTTTAACAATATCGAATTGCCTGTAAATTTCTTAAAAAGTTATCCTGTCTATGCAGGTGTTCAGGATGCCCTTATGCAATGGTGGTACGGACATAATGCGGTAGCATTTTTCCTGACTACTCCTTACCTCGGCCTTATGTATTACTTTATCCCAAAGGCTGCCAATCGTCCAGTGTATTCATACCGCCTATCGATCATCCATTTCTGGGCATTAATATTCATTTATATCTGGGCCGGACCTCATCACTTATTATACACTGCGCTACCCGACTGGGCTCAATCGCTAGGTACAGTATTTTCAGTGATGTTGATCTTTCCATCCTGGGGAGGTATGCTTAATGGTCTGTTAACACTACGCGGTGCCTGGGACCGTGTACGCCAGGATCCCATTTTAAAATTTATGGTGGTCGCAGTTACGGCATATGGAATGGCTACTTTTGAAGGACCCATGCTATCTATTAAGTCTTTCAATGCCATTAGCCACTTTACAGACTGGACCATTGGACACGTACACGTTGGCACGCTGGGATGGAATGGATTCCTGACATTTGGTATACTCTACTGGCTCATTCCACGTCTATTTAAGACTAAGTTATACTCTATCAAGCTAGCTAATACCCACTTTTGGTTGGGCACATTGGGAATCATTGTGTACTGTGTTCCCTTGTATTGGGCAGGATGGACTCAAAGTATCATGTGGAAGCAATTTGCTGAAGATGGATTCCTGGTCTATAGAAACTTCCTTGAAACTGTAGTACAGATTTTACCTATGTATTGGATACGTGCTGTAGGAGGTACACTATACCTATTGGGATTCTTTATCATGATCTATAATATCATCAAAACTGTTCAATCAGGTTCATTCCTTGCCAATGAGAAAGCCGAGGCACCTGCCATGGAGAAATCTTATAACAAGCCAAAGGGAGAACACTGGCATAGATTAATTGAACGTCGTCCTATCCAAATGTTGGTAGTATCGCTGATCGTTATCCTCATCGGGGGAGTTGTAGAAACTGTGCCAATGTTTCTCATAAAATCCAATATTCCTACTATTGCTTCTGTCAAGCCTTATACGCCATTAGAATTGCAAGGGAGAGACTTATATATCAGGGAGGGTTGCTACGTTTGCCATTCACAAATGATTCGCCCTTTCCGCTCTGAAACAGAGCGCTATGGCGAGTACTCTAAGGCGGGAGAATTTGTATATGATCATCCGTTCCAATGGGGATCCAAGCGAACAGGACCTGATTTGCACCGCGTGGGAGGTAAATATTCTGATTCCTGGCACTACAAGCATATGTTGAATCCAAGGATTATCGAGAATCAATCCATCATGCCTTCATATCCATGGTTAATCTCGGATGAACTAGACATCAGTACTACTCCTGCCAAGATCCGCGTAATGCAACAGTTAGGAGTTCCTTATCCAGAAGGATTTGATGAAAAGGCAAATGAAGATTTACAACAGCAAGCGGAAGAAATAGCCGGTAGATTAAATGAAGAAATGTCCAGTGAAGGAATTACTGTGAAAAGCGACCGTGAAATCATCGCATTAATCGCTTACCTACAAAGGCTTGGAACTGATATTAAAGTAGAGAATTAGTTATAACATGAGTCGTGACAAGGGGGAGTCAGGCACTCCCCCTGATTTATCAACATAGTTTTAAAACACTATTTATTATGTATAAAGATATATTAAGATCCATCAGCGATATAGAAATATTTCCAGTCATAGCTATCGTCATATTCTTTCTTTTCTTCATCGGACTACTTATCTGGGTATTTGGGATGGACAAAAAACTTGTTAATCACATGTCTCAACTGCCTTTGACTGGTGATGAGCGCAAAACTACCGCTATTCAATTCAATGGAAAAACAGATCCGAAAGATGTACAGCGCTTTTCAAATTCATAATAACAACAACCCAGTAATCAGATATCTCAATACAATGCTCAATAAAATATTTTTACATATAGCTGCCCTTGGAGTATTCCTTTTGGTTACTCCTCAACTAATTGGGCAATCTGCTAATGAAAGTAATGCTGTTTCTTCCGATCAGCTAATGTGGCTATTGGTTTCTACAATGATTGTAGTAGCTACTGTATGTTTGTTGCTTACTCTGACTATTTACTACCTGATACAGACACGTAAAGCAGAATCTACTGACCCTGCGACAGCTTCTCAACCATCTATGGCAACTATCACTGAAGGTGCTGAAGGTCAGGTAAAAGAGCAATTGCCCTGGATGTCATGGGCTTTTATCCAGAAAAAACTTACCCGAGCGGTCCCTGTCTCTCGTGAAGA
>CAZZEC010000111.1:0-8560 GCA_964652565.1 uncultured Bacteroidia bacterium | reverse complement strand
AATGCGGTTTTACTAGTAGAAGCCAGCGACTTAGAAGTAGGCAAAGAGATTTATATGACCAATTGTGTGGCATGCCACGGTGAACAGGGTCAAGGGGGAATTGGCCCCAACTTCGCCGATGAATACTGGATTCATGGAGGAGATATTAAAGACTTATTTAGTACTATTAAATACGGTGTACCAGAGAAGGGAATGATACCGTGGCAGGATCAGCTCAGACCTACAGAAATTCAACAGGTAGCAAGCTATATCCTTCAATTCCAAGGGACTAACCCCCCCAATGCGAAGGAACCTCAGGGTGAACTATACTCCCCTTCTGAAAATACTCCATCAGATAGTACGACTACTTCAACAGATTCAGCTTCTACACTAACAATGAAATAGACAGTTGACATTATTTGACCCAATCAGCCGGTGAGAATCGTAACTCTCACCGGCTGATCAATAAAGAAATACTGAATGAAACCTTACGTAGAAGAACCCGATATCATTGATTACGAAGAGTTTCGAGATTCTATCGGTACAGTTGATGAATCTGGAAAAAGGAAGTGGATCTATCCCAGAAAACCTAAGGGTAGATACTATGATCGAAGAAAAATCGTCAGTGCAATTCTACTTGTACTTTTATTTGTAGGCCCTTTTCTCAAATATAAAGGGGAACCTTTTCTACTTTTCAATATACTTGAAAGGAAGTTCATCCTATTTGGCGTTACTTTCTGGCCCCAAGATTTTCATTTATTTGTGTTGGCCATGCTTGCCTTCATGATCTTTATCGTATTATTTACGGTAATATATGGAAGAGTGTGGTGTGGGTGGGCCTGTCCACAGACGATTTTCATGGAGATGGTGTTCCGAAGGATTGAGTACTGGATAGAAGGAGATGCAAATAAGCAAAAGAAGCTCAATAATGGCCCCTGGACCAGGGATAAGATATTCAAAAAGGCAGCTAAATTCTCGATCTTCTTTCTGTTCTCATTTCTGATTGCGAATCTTGTAATGGCATACCTCGTCGGTATTGATGAACTTTCTCAGTTAGTTACTCATCCTCCTTCAGAAAATTGGGATAAGTTTCTGGGCGTAACTCTTTTTTCGGGAATTTTCTTCTTTGTGTTTGCATACTTTAGAGAACAAGCGTGTATTGCAGTATGTCCCTATGGAAGGCTACAAGGAGCTATGCTTGGAGAAGATTCAATAGTAGTTGCTTATGACCATGTAAGGGGAGAACCCAGAGGAAAACGTAAAAAGAACACCACTCGACAACTGGGAGACTGTATAGATTGTGGATTATGTGTCCAGGTATGTCCTACAGGGATCGATATAAGGAATGGAACCCAAATGGAATGCGTAAACTGTACAGCTTGTATTGACGCTTGTGACGGTGTCATGGATAAAGTGGGTTTCGACAGAGGTCTTATTCGCTTTGCCTCTCACAGTAATATCGTAGATAAGACTAACTTTAAAGTTACACCCAGGATCATTGCATACACCGTCGTGCTATTGGGTCTATTAGCTGTATTAGGTTTTTCCTTAGCAAGTAGGTCAGACGTTGAAACTACTGTGCTTAGAACCAAAGGATTGATGTATCAACAAACAGACGATGGATATATTTCTAATCTTTATAACATACAGATAGTCAATAAGACCTCGAAAAGCTATCAGGTAGATATCAAAGCATCAAGAGCGTCTGCTCGGATTAAATTCGTGGGAAAACCACCTACAGTTCCGGAAAGAGGTATCGCAGGAGGTGTATTTTTTGTGGAAATACCTAGAGAAGAGCTAAATGGATTACAAAATAAAATAATGATTGAGATCTATAACAATGAGGGTGTATTACTAGACAAAACCCGTACGACTTTTCTGGGACCCGCTCAGTAATATTAATTCATCAAATAGTTTTATTTAACAAGTGAAATATGAATTGGGGACTAAAAATAACTTTACTATACCTGGGATTTGTGGGAATGATATTGACTTTTGTGGTAAAAGCCAGTATGCAAGAATTCCATATGGTAACAGATGATTACTACCAGGAAGAATTGGTATATGAAGACCAGATTCAAAAAATTAAGTTGACTAAAGAATTATCTGCCGATATTTCTATTTCATATAAAAAATCTTCAGATAAGTTGGTATTAACCTTTCCGAAAGTATTTGAAGAAATACGCGGCACCATACTACTATACAGACCTTCTGATTCCGACCTGGATCAAACATTTGAGATAGATGTAAATGAAGAGGGCATACAAGAAATTGATAGTCATTCTATACAATCTGGTATGTGGAGGATTAAAATCGATTGGGTAGGCGATCAACATGAATTCTATCAGGAGAAAGTAATAGTCAAACCATAATCATAACGATACTATACTATATACTAAATGTTTTTGTGGAGTGCATTTATATTAGGATTAGTTGGCAGCCTGCATTGTGTGGGTATGTGTGGACCCATCGCATTGGCTTTACCTGTCGCAAAGACTGGATTTTGGAAACCAGTTAGGGGCAGATTTATGTACAATTTTGGGAGAATTATTACTTACACAATTCTGGGGTTGGGCGCAGGTCTAATGGGAGAAGGAATATCTTTGGTCGGATTTCAGCAACTCCTTTCGTTAATGGCTGGAATCACATTATTACTAGGGATACTTTTTAATCTTAAATGGGAAAATCGGTTGGTCTCCGTCCCTGTAATAGATCGTCTTCTCATACAATTGAAGCGAAATATGGGTGGATTGCTTCGCAAGGCCAATATGCAATCTATGTTTCATATTGGAATACTTAACGGACTTTTACCTTGCGGATTTGTGTATATCGCATTAGCCGGAGCTATCTCTACAGGTGACTTGACCAAGGGAGCAGGATACATGGCTCTTTTTGGTTTAGGTACATTTCCTGCCATGTTCGCGCTTTCCCTTGCAGGAAATTTCCTGAAAAAATCTATTGGAAAAACCTTTAAGCCTCTGATGATGGGATTTGCCATCTGTTTTGCAATACTACTCATATTAAGGGGGTTAAACTTGGGAATTCCTTATGTGAGCCCACAACCTCAAGCCCATTTTACTCAAGTACAACAGTGTCAATAATGGTAAACGCTTATCAAATTTCATCTGAAATTAAACATCAACTGGAAGAGATCCGACTCAATGAGGTGCGCAGATTTCTCAAAAAAAATAATATTGAGGATAGTACAAAACTAGAGATTTGTACCCAGCAGTTTCTGGAACGAATTCTCCACCTGGCGTTACACCAAACAACCCAGCAACCTGAGGATCGACAAGAAGAAATTTTGGGACAACTGGCTCAAATATTTAACAGATCTTGTAAGTTAGAACAATTGAAAAATGGCTAGGGTCATTTTCGGTATTCATAAAATTAATTTATCTTAAGTTAAAAGATATGACTGCATTGACATATACGGATAAAATTGCAGAGATTGTTTCTCAAAATTCATTACTTGAAACTGCTCTGAAGCGCTTTGATATTCCCAAAAGTGTACAAAATCCTAGTGAAATATCCTGGGAGACCTTGGGTACCGATGGGAAATTTCTCCTGGAGGTTATATGGGCCTTTGATGATCCCAAAACCTTTAAAGCACAAAATTTTAATACTTATTCATTTTCTATTATTCTGGATTACCTCAAAAAAACCCACACGTATTATCTAGATAAACGCCTGGGAGAAATCGAGCAAAGTCTGTTGCATATTCAGAAGAAATGTGAAACTGAAGAGGAATCCCTTTACTGGCAAATGGTGCACCTACTCTATAATGCCTGGAGAAGACACCTGATTCTTCACGTGGAACAGGAAGAATCTACGCTTTTTCCATATATAGAAAAGCTCATAAACGCACGTGAAGATATGCAGCAACAGGTAGATGATGCATTTACATTAGAACACTTTGTTCACCATCATGAAGATGACCCGGTGGAAATAGGATTGAAGGAGATCAAACAAGCAGTACAAAATCGAGCTGATAATTATGAATCTGCACCTCTTTCCATCAAAATATTACTTACCCAGTTAGATGCTTTCGAACGCGATCTTTGGGTTCATGGGATGATAGAAGATGATGTCCTTGTACCTAAGGCATTGAAAATAGAACAAGAAGTAAGAGCCTAACGCTTTTCTACCTTACGAAGCAATGCGAGGTTTTCAACATGTACAGTCTGGGGAAACTGATCCACGGGCTGTATTTTTAATACTTCATAGGATTGTGCCAACAGCGCAATATCCCTTGCTTGTGTGGAAGGTTTACAACTCACATATATGATGTGCTCAGGAGCTAACTCTAATATTCTGTGAACAACTTTAGGGTCCATGCCTTGTCTTGGTGGATCAACTACAATGAGATCGGGTTTTCCTTCTTTTTCAACTAAGTCCCCCCTAAGCACTTCTTTTAAATCCCCTGCGTAAAAGCTAAACTTATTCTCTAGTTGATTGAGTGTTACATTCCTCCACGCATCTTCTATAGCGGAAGGCACATATTCTACTCCCACTATCTTCTCAGCCAGGGTTGATATAAAAATCCCTATGCTCCCAGTTCCTGCGTATAGATCATAAATAATAGGATGTTGAGTAGTTTGATCAGGCAATACATCTTTTACCCATTGTTTGATGATTCCATAAAATCTTTCTGCCTGCATGGGATTAGGTTGAAAGAAAGAGGTGGGACTGATGTGAAATCGATAAGGACCTAATTGCTCAGTAATATGCGGGCTTCCTTTCCATACATGGAAAGGCAAATCCTGAAAACTACTGTTCAACTTTTCATTAACAATCCACAATAGATTGGTTACAGCGGGAAATTTGTCAGCGATAAAGTCAAGAATACTATCTATCCATTTCTTTTCTGCGGTACTTACAATGAGCACAACCATCATCTCTCCTGTTGCCAGGGCATTCCTGAATACCAATCCTCTTAAAAATCCTTCATTCGATCGAATATCATAGAAAGGGATTTCTTGCTCTCTGGCAAAGTCTCGGATACTATTTCTAATGTCATTTACCATTGTGTGTTGTAAATAACATGTATCAATATCGACGATTTTATCAAAAAATTTTGGTACGTGGAAGCCTAGTACACGTTGCTCATACGATTTGTCTGAGGTAATTTGTTCATTGGTAAGCCAGGCCTTATTACTAAAAGTAAATTCCAGTTTATTGCGATAAAAGTACTCGTTTGGCGCAGCTAAAATGGGTAGAGATTCTTTTGCCGGAACTTTAGCGATGCGCTCAAAGGCATCCATAACCTGCTTTTGTTTGGCTTGTAATTGCCCTTCATAGGACATCATCTGCCATTTACATCCTCCACACACTCCAAAGTGTTCACACTTCGGAGAAATTCGTTGCTGAGAAGGGATCAACACACGATCTATTTCTCCTATCAATGCCTTTTTTTCTTTTTTGAATACCCTTACCACAACTTTATCTCCAGGAACTGTCCCCGGAATAAATACAACTCGATCTCCATGTCTGGCTACTCCCCTACCATCAGAAGCTGCATCCATAATCTCTAATTCTGTAATAAAAGGAGTGATTTTTCTTCGACCCATGAATATTTTTTGTATAGATTTCCCATTATTTCCTGGTCTCTTTACACGACAACAATACTAGAATAATATATTAATCATCTAAAAAAATCCAGTCATCGCGAAATATATACCAATCAAATGGCTTTGCGATGAAATACCCTGCAAATATGCCATTTTCATCCCATTATCAATAAATTTGTATATATTCAAAAAAACTATTCAATGCAGAATTCTAATTATTATATCATTATTATGGCCGGAGGTATAGGCTCCCGTTTTTGGCCAATGAGTAGAACACAATTTCCCAAACAATTTCACGATATTCTTGGTAGAGGTAAAACACTTATCCAGGAAACTTTTGACAGATATGCCGCATTTATCCCACACGAAAATATATATATCGTCACCAATGACAGATACAAGGGATTAGTAGAAGAACAACTTCCCCTACTCAAAGATGATCAAATACTTCTTGAACCAATTGGTAGAAATACTGCTCCATGTGTTGCTTATGCCGCATATAAAATTAACAAAATCAACCCCAATGCTACCTTTGTAGTAGCACCTTCAGACCATCTTATTCACGACGAGAAAGCCTTTCAACACGATATCGAACTAGGATTAAACGCATGTTCAAAAAATGAAATTATCATGACCTTAGGAATAACCCCTACCCGTCCTGATACAGGTTATGGATACATACAATATTTAGATAACGATGATTTCGAGGGGTATTATAAGGTTAAAACCTTTACTGAAAAGCCTAATGAAGAAGTGGCAAAATCGTTTTTAGCAAGTGGCGATTTTATTTGGAATGCAGGAATTTTCTTATTTTCATCTCAGACCATTCTTTCAGCTTTCCAGACTTTTCTTCCAGATGTGGCAGAACTGTTTCAAGAGCTTAATGATTACTACTATACTGCGGAAGAACAGCCTCATATCAATGATGCGTATTCTACCTGTAAATCAATTTCTATAGATTACGGAATCATGGAGAAGGCCGAAAATGTCTTCACAATCCCTTCTACCTTTGGATGGAGTGATTTAGGAACCTGGGGTTCCGTGCATGAAAATTCACAAAAAGACCCTGCGGATAATGCACTTCCTAAAGAAACGATTGTATATGATTCTAATCATAATGTAATCCGCACTGCCAATAAAGATAAACTTGTCGTAGTCAAAGGATTAGAAGATTATATTGTTGTTGATACGGATGACGCTTTATTAATTTGCCCCAAATCTGATGATCAATTCATCAAGCAAATTGTCAAAGATGTAAAGACGCAATATGGGGAACCCTACGCGTAGATAAACATGATTTCTCAATGAGTGCGGAATTAATTCCGCACTTATTGAAATTATATCCGAATTAATATTTTAATCCTTATTCTTCTTCGCTTGAATCTCTTGAATCCTTTGAATATCCCCTTGAGGAATGGCCTGAATAAGGGTTCGTGTATATTCACTTTGTGGATTGCGATATAATTCTTCAGCCTCATTCTCCTCAACAATTTTTCCTGAATGCATGACCATAATTCTGTCGCTCATATGCTTTACCACACTTAAATCATGAGATATAAAAAGATATGCCAGGCCACGGGCCTGTTGGATATCTTTTAACAGATTCAGGATATGAGCTTGAACAGATACATCGAGTGCAGAAACAGATTCATCACAAATAATTAACTCAGGTTCGAGAATTAAAGCCCTGGCAATGCAAATACGTTGCCGTTGGCCTCCTGAAAATTCATGTGGATATCTGCCGAAGTGCGCTTCCTCCAATCCCACATCCTTTAGGATTTGACGAGCCATTTTCGCACGTGCTTTTTTATCTTCGCCGATACGATGCACATACATACATTCCATCAACATATCTCCTATTTTCATTCTCGGATTCAGTGCACTATATGGATCTTGAAAAATTATTTGTAAATCTTTTCGATATACCCTCAATTCTTTTCCCGTCAAAACCAGCAAAGAAGTACCATGATATTTGACTGCCCCACTTTTAGGCTCAATTAAACGAAGAATACTACGTCCCAATGTCGATTTTCCACATCCAGACTCCCCTACCAAGCCTAAGGTTTCTCCCCTGTATATGTTGAACGACACATCATCTACTGCTTTTATCCACTCTCTCTCCCCCAGCCATCCCTTAGGTTTGATTGGAAACCAGGTACTTACATTCTGAACTTCTAGTAATAACGCTTGTTGTGTTGTATTCAGAGTATTATTGTCCCTAGTATTGGGGGGAATAGTTTCTTCCTGCTGGTGTAGGTAGTCTTCTACTGTTGGGAGTCGAAAACTTTGTTTTTCCAGGGTAGGTCTGCAGGCAAGCAATCCCTGAGTATAGGGATACTGAGGGTGTTCAAATAGCGATTGAACCGGTTGATGTTCAATGCGTCTCCCTTCTTTCATGACCAATACTTCATCTGCTATTTCAGCTACTACCCCAAGATCATGGGTGATAAATATGATCCCCATATTATGCGATTGCTGTAAGTTTCTCAACAATTGTAGGATCGTGCTTTGTATGGTAACATCAAGTGCTGTAGTAGGTTCATCAGCAATTAACAAAGCGGGCTGACAACACATTGCCATAGCAATCATCACCCGTTGCTTTTGCCCTCCTGATATCTCATGGGGATATGACTGAAAAGTGTTAGAAGGAAGTTCTACGCTTTCAAACCACTTCATCGCTTCCAGCCTTATTTCCTCTTTAGACATTTGTGTGTGAAGTTTTAACGCTTCCATCACCTGCCTACCACATCTCATCACAGGATTCAATGCGCTCATCGGCTCCTGAAATATCATCGATATCTCATTGCCTCTTACTTTCTGCATCTGTCTCTCAGTCAGTGTTAACAAATCTACTGTGCCTTTAGTATCAGAGTTAAAATACATATTGGCCTCAGAAATTTGAGCGTTCCTGGGTAATAATCGTAGAATGGAAAGTGCCGTTATAGACTTACCACTCCCTGATTCACCTACTACCCCAAGACAATGACCCTTTTTCATCTCAAAGTCAAGCC
>CAZZEC010000110.1:0-20204 GCA_964652565.1 uncultured Bacteroidia bacterium | reverse complement strand
ATCACAAAGAATTATTTATAAAATTTGGTGCGTTTGCCCTTTACATGACCTCTTCCTGTTAAAACTTATTACTATCTTGTATATATGAAGTGTTTAGTTTATTTATGGGTAGCCCTGGCGTTGATATTGACTGTGGCCTGTTCAGCACAAGATTCATCAGAGGGGAATCGGTTGATAAATGCTCAAAGTCCCTATTTGCAGCAACATGCTTTCAATCCGGTGGATTGGTATCCTTGGGGAGAAGAAGCCTTTGAAAAGGCTCAGGCAGAGCAAAAACTTATTCTTATCAGTATTGGGTATGCAGCCTGCCACTGGTGTCATGTGATGGAGGATGAATCCTTTGAAGATACTACAGTTGCTGAGGTAATGAATCAATATTTTGTATCAATAAAAGTAGATCGGGAGGAAAGACCGGATGTAGATGACATTTACATGACTGCCTGTCAACTTATAAGTAGACAAAATTGTGGTTGGCCGTTGAATATTATCGCCTTGCCAGACCAAAGACCTATTTTTGCAGGCACGTATTTTCCCAAGGAGCAATGGATCAACATACTCCAACGCGTACAAGATATATATGCATCATCTCCTACCAAGGCAGAAGATCTGGCTCAAAGGGTAACAGACAAAATAGAGCAACTACAAGCAGTAACCCCAGTTAGGTTTGCTAGTTCGATATCGTCAGAAGAATTGGCGTTAGCAGTGGATACGCTATTATCTCAAATGGATATGGTTAAAGGTGGGAGAAAAGGTGCTCCTAAATTTCCTATGCCTGTAAACCTCAACTTCCTAATGGAGTATGCATATTTCACCAAAAATGAACAGGCTTTGAACGCAGTGACAATCACCTTAGATAATATGATGAAGGGTGGTATTTATGATCATCTTGGTGGAGGGTTTTCTCGATATGCTACTGATGAAGACTGGTTGATTCCTCATTTTGAAAAAATGCTATACGACAATGGACAGTTGATAAGTGTATATTCAGATGCCTATCGAATGACGGGTAATGAGATGTATGAGCAAGTTGTCAGAGAAAGTTTACTATTTATTGAGCAAGAACTAATGAGCGATGAGGGTGGTTTTTATTCATCATTGGATGCAGACAGTGAAGGAGAGGAAGGGAAATATTACGTATGGAAGAAGGAAGAATTAGATGTCTTACTGGGAAAAGATAGTCAATGGTTCTGTGAGTTTTTTAATGTTACAGAAGAAGGAAACTGGGAGTCGAAAAATATTTTATTCAAAGATCAGTCGCTCTCCGCTTTTGCTAAAGACAGAGGAGAAGATCCTATCCAAATGAAAGAAAGACTTGCTGAGGCCCAGGAAACGCTATTGGAAGAGAGAGCGCGACGAGAAAAGCCCAGACTGGATGATAAACAGATCACTTCATGGAACGCCCTCATGATGAAAGGTTATATAGATGCTTTTAAAGCTTTTGGAGATTCAACCTACCTCTCTACTGCCCTACGCAATGCCAGGTTTCTCAAAGCGCAATGCTGGGCTAAAAATGGACAATTATTTCGTATCTATAAAGATGGTACATCTACTGTACCAGGTTTTATGGATGATTATGCATTTTTGGCACAAGCCTTTATTGAATTGTATCAGGTGACCTTTGATGAGCAATGGCTTGAAGATGCAGAACAACTTGTGAAATACGCGATGACTCACTTTTTTGATGAGTCGACAGGTACTTTCTTTTATACGTCTAATGAAGGAGAACATTTACTCACACGTACTCGAGAGATGGCCGATGACGTTATTCCTGGCTCAAATTCGGTCATGAGCCATGTGCTATTTTCTTTGGGTAATTATTTTTACAAGGAGGAATGGATCGATTTGTCAAAACAGATGTTGGGTCAAATGAATGAACTGCTCGTGGAAGGTCCTGGCTTTTATGCCAACTGGGGTTCTTTATCTCTAAAAATGATTTATCCTCCATTGGAAGTAGCTATACTAGGGGAACACGCTGAATCATACCGAAGTCAAATGGCACGAGCATATCATCCCAATGTATTATTTCTGGGCGGAACTTCAGAAGGGGATTTGGCATTGCTGGAAAATAAATTGATCAAAGGGCAAACCACGATCTATGTATGTCAAAATAAGACATGTAAATTGCCTGTTACTACTGTGGAAGATGGCTTGAACTTGATTCAGCAATCTCAATAGTTAGTTGGAAAGTGCAATTTCATTTGATTGGGCGTTGTAGTAAAATTTACTAGTATCAACACCACCTAGTACTGAGAAAGCACTTGTTTTATTTCGAGTTGAATTACTGGAATTATGTAATAATATATCTACTCCCTCAGGAGTCAATGTAAGAATAGATTCTTCATTTGTTCTATGTTTTTCAACAAATTGTGGCATTAAGCTTTGAATAGCCAACGAATAGATCATGTCTCCGAACACAAAGTTGGAATCCGTTGTAAGTAAGTGTCTCAATAATTGCTTTTCTTTGGGTCGATGTTCGTAAATGTGGGATAAGATTTCATTTTCTATGGTATTGAGTCCATTTTTACCTGGAAAAAGATGTTTGTAGTTGAGAATAGTTTTTGAAAGAAATGCAGGATCGATCTCTTCTTCAATGTTGAATTGATTAAATAATGTGGGGTCCTCTCCAGTATAGATGGTCCAAAATCTTAGTGCGGTATCCATCTGATTTTTTGTAAGCGTTTTTCTTGAAGGGATTAAACTCATTAATTGTCCTGGACTTAAATCTCCAATACAGCTTATAGGTCCTACATCTGGAAAGGTATCTAAACAAATGAGACTGATAGGGATATCTTTTTTATGAGATCGGCTAATTGCAGCAATGAAGGCCATCAAATTAATTTGGCAAAAATAATCAGCGCCAAACCATGCTACCATTTCGTCTACAGGATCTTTTTTGAGAAATTTTTCCCATTCCGTTTGAAATACATCGATATATTCACTCTCAGTTGTACCTAATATCTCTGTGAGATACTGTTTCCGAACAGAGAAAAAGTTCGAATCGCATACTGCATGAGATACTGGGCCTAAACACAGTATTTCTCTCCATGTCAGGAAAAACTGCTCATTTAGATGCGGCGACAGTGATGAAGCCAATCCATCTCCGTTAAAGATATGTATGATAGACATAATAATTTTTGTTTAACGTCTTATTATAAATGTATCAAGAAAAACCCACAATGTTAGCGGGAGCTAACAATTGTGGGCATGAGGGTTTAGTTGGGTAAAAAGATGGGTTTATCTTGATGCTAATTTTCTCAGTCTAATAATTTCGGATGCTATATTCACTTCCTGGGATTGCTGTGATTGAGTGATTACGACAATATTATCGCATTCACCTTCACCATAATTAATTTCTGTATCAGGTTTGTCAGTTCTCATGATATCTTTGACTCCATCAACAGGTAAGAAAACTCCCTGGAACCTACAACTTCTTTTGTATATCAGGGGTTCCATGATTTCTACTCGATATGAAATACCCAATCTGGTTACTCCCTCAACAGTACCTTCAATTTGGTATTCATCAGAGATGGGGTTTGCTGCGCGCATCCAGGTTTTGGTACGATTGAAGCTTCTCATGGCAACGCTTTGATCAGGCCAAATAACCTGCCCGTTTACTAATTGTACATTCAAACGGATAAAATCTGTCAAACTTTCGCTTTCGTTTGTAATAATTTTGGTACCCATTACTTTAAGGCTATCTACTATATAATTTTCAAGGGTAATCGTACGTTGAGCCCCTGGAAGGAATAACCTTTTATCATAGGTAATAATTATTTTTCCGCTTCTCGTTTTCCCATCTTGTCCTGTACAAGCTGTACCAAAATCGATAGTAAATATTTTTTGAATCGTATCATGCGTAACGCTTCCACATCTCCAGTCTGATGCATGAGAATTTGCCAACCTTTTGTCAGATTCGGTTTCACGCGTCTCTGTTACATCCATGGCAATATCTTCCACTTCTTCGAATAATGTCATGACTTCTTCATTGTGGACTGCGAGCATAACATTTTCCTCTTCCAGCCCTTGAGTCATTACTTCATTTTCTTCCTGACAAGCAATACCAAGTACCAGTATTAGGGCAGAGATAGCGCTTCTAAAGAGCAAAGGTTTTCCTTTAAACGAGTTCTTCGCTTTCATCATTTTGAAATTAGGTTTAATTGATGATTAATTATGTGTATGTCAATTCCGGAATCTATACATTTGACCACATAGAAGGCAAAGGGTTTAAAAGAAGGATAAATATTTTTTTGAAAAAATATTTATTATCCGGAAATGAGATGTTTAATCGTTTTAATTTCTCATTATTTAATGAATAGCATTTCTCTGTATTTCGGAAGAGGCCACAGATGATCTGGCATAGACTGCTCAAGGATATCTATATGATTTCTCAGTTTCACAAAGTAAGGAATAACACGCTCAGCATATGCTGTTGCTTTTTCCTGTTTGGTAGATAAGTTTTCGATTTTTTCACGAGTTTCTTCCATTTCTTTCTTAAGGCGATAGATTTCATTCACTTCCTTTCGAATATTTTCTGCCTGTAACTGTTCATATTGGCCATTTTTCACATCCAGCCCCTGCTCCTTACTCAATTTAAGGTTTTCCAGAAGCATATTTTGAAAGGTCAATGTTTGAGGGAGAATAAGGGTAGTAATCATCTCTGCCAAGACATCTGCTTCAATTCTGACTTTACCCAGATAGTTTTCCATAATTACCTCATAACGAGCTCTCATCTCATTTTCTGTGAAGATCTTTCTGGAAGTAAATAAATTAATAGACTTGGTAGATAAGTAGGCTGTAAGTGCCTCAGGCGTCGATGTGGCATGCGTAAGCCCTCTTTTTCTAGCTTCTTCAGCCCAGGCATCACTGTAGCCATCTCCTTCAAAACGTATGGGTTTACTGATTGTAATATTTTCTTTAATGACATCCAGGATCGCCAGTTCCTTTTTTCTTCCGCGATTAATCTTGCTGGTTACTTTTTTATTAAACCGCATTAATTGGTCTGCTACGATAACATTTAGGACCATCATTGCATTAGAGCTGTTAGCAGAAGATCCGACAGCGCGGAATTCAAATTTATTTCCAGTGAATGCAAAAGGGGAGGTTCTGTTTCGATCGGTATTGTCTAAAAATAACTCGGGAATTTTACTTATTCCCAATTTCATATATGGGTTATTGGCATTACTTTTCTTCCTTCTGGGAGGGCGAACTATCTCTTTGAGTACTTTGGACAGCTCTTTGCCGACAAATACTGAAATAATGGAGGGTGGAGCCTCTTGTCCTCCCAGCCTCATGTCGTTACCAGGTGAGGCGATACTTGCTCTAAGTAACTCTGAATGTTCATATACAGCACGAATTACGGAGGTGAAGAATGTCAGGAACATGAGATTTTCTCTTGGATGTCTACCTGATGATAAAAGATTTTTACCCGTATCCGTCTTTAATGACCAATTGTTATGCTTTCCCGATCCATTGATTCCATTAAAGGGTTTTTCATGGAGTAAGGCTTTGAATTTATGCTGACGTGCAGTTCTTTCAATGATATCCATGAGCATCAGGCCATGATCGATGGAAATATTGATTTCTTCGTGGTGTGGTGCGCATTCGAACTGACTGGGAGCTACTTCATTATGTCTTGTTTTGAGTGGTATCCCCAACCTATGGGCTTCAAACTCCAGCTGATTCATAAATGCAAATACCCGCTCTGGTATAGATCCGAAATAATGATCAGCCAATTGTTGATCTTTTGCAGAGGCGGAGCCCATGAGTGTACGGCCCGTGAGGATCAAGTCAGGCCTAAGATTGTAGAATGCTTCATCAATCAGGAAGTATTCCTGTTCCGCACCTAAAGTAGGAGTGACGCGTTTTACAGATTTATCGAAAAATTGGCAAGCTTCTGTAGCTGCTTCATCGAGAAGATGGATGGACCTCAGAAGTGGGATTTTATAATCCAATGCTTCGCCATGATAAGACACAAAAATGGTAGGTATACACAGCGTTTTTCCATATCGTGTTTCAAAAATAAATACTGGAGAACTAGAATCCCAAGCTGTATATCCCCTTGCTTCAAATGTACTTCTCAATCCTCCATGTGGGAAAGATGAAGCATCAGGTTCTTGCTGTATGAGCTCTTCTCCAGAAAACTTGTAGATGGCCTCTCCCTCTGTCATTTCGAGAAAAGAATCATGTTTTTCAGCTGCTAATCCTGTAAGTGGTTGAAACCAGTGAGTAAAATGAGAAGCACCATGATCTATGGCCCAGGATTTTATGGCATTGGCTACTGGGCCGGCAATCTCGCGCGTAAGTGGTTCACCATGATCCATACACTTCTCCAACTTGCTAAATACGTCAATGGAGAGGTAATGTTGCATAGAACGTTTGTTAAAAACGTGGGAAGCGAAGTCTTCAGCGGATCGTCTATTAGAATAGGACTCTGTAGTTTGTATTCTGGAAGAGATGCTATCTATTGCCTTTTGTCGAGGTGTTATACTCATAAGAAGATAAAACTTATATATATATAGGCGATCTTTTAGTTTTTGCTCAAACGAAGATGCAAAATATCAAAAATATTTATAATATGTGGATTAACCTCGGCCAAACTTTTGTTTTCTAAAATTAAGTGGGAGATAATTATAAAATAAGGAGATCAATGGGTAGAAAATTGACGGTTTTTTGAAAAACAAGAGAAATAAACAAAATGAATATCAAAAGTTTTGTTTTAATTTAAGGATTTTGTATTGTTGCTGATAAATTTTCGCAAAAATTTTAAAATACCCATTAATAAAACCTGTTTTAAAATGGCAAAAGTAAAACTTGAGTATATTTGGTTGGACGGATATGCCCCAGAACCAAATTTGAGAAGTAAAACAAAGATTTTAGATCTGGAAGGTTTTCATGGTCAGCTTGAAGAAGTTCCTTACTGGTCGTTTGATGGTAGTTCTACCCGGCAAGCTGAAGGGCATTCCTCGGATTGTATATTAAAACCCGTAGGTGTCTATCCTGATGCAGCAAGAGAAAGTGCATGGTTAGTAATGTGTGAAGTATTAGATCCGCAGGAGCAGCCTCATATATCCAATTCGCGTGCGGGATGGGAAGATGACGAAACGTTTTGGTTTGGATTTGAGCAGGAATATACGTTTATGCAAAACGGACGCCCGTTAGGGTTTCCTTCAAATGGATATCCTGCACCACAAGGTATGTATTACTGCTCTGTTGGTACGAATAATATAGCAGGTCGAGACATTGTGGAAGAACATTTAGACCTTTGTTTACATGCTGGTATATCTATTACTGGTATCAATGCAGAGGTAATGTTAGGACAGTGGGAGTATCAGTGTTTTGGAAAAGGTGCTAAGAAGTCTGCCGATGATCTATGGATTTCTAGATACCTGTTGTTTAGGGTTGCAGAAAATTATGGTGTTCAAGTGGAATTTGCGCCCAAACCAGTTAAAGGTGACTGGAATGGATCTGGTTTACATACCAATTTCTCCAATAAGCAAATGCGTGAAGAAGGGGGTGAGGAATATTTCAAATCTATTCTGGAAGCATTCAGACCTACACACCAGGAGCATATCAAGGTGTATGGTTCTAACAATCACGAAAGACTTACTGGCTTACACGAGACCCAACATATTGATACATTTAGCTATGGTATCAGTGATAGAGGAGCTTCTATCAGGATCCCTATTAGTACACACCAAAATGGATGGAAGGGATACCTGGAAGATCGCAGGCCAGCATCCAATGCTAATCCTTATAAGATCGTTGAGAAAATTTTGAAAACAGTGAAAGAGGGGGAAAAGGAATCTGCTGGAGCATAATTTGAAAAAATATTATAACTACATGATCCGTTAGTTCAAGGGGAAGTCTCATAAGTCGACTTCCCCTTTCAAGTTTTTTACTGTTTTTAAAAATGCTGCGCTAATTTTTTAAAACTAATAAATTCTCTTTCTTTTTCAATCTAGTATTTAAGGCATTTTTAACAACTTTTCGAAATAACTAGCTTCTGAGACAGCCTCTCTCTTTTGCTTGTAAATCATTGAGCACTGAGATACTGATTGGGATGATAATGGTAAGCCTCGCCCCACGTCATGAGCAGGTAGGGATAATTACTTCTACGTAGTCGGGTATAAGTTAAAAAGTTAGCTTCTCTATGATCTACAGTATGATTCATTTCATTTTCATGGCCCGTAATGATGAGATTGGGATGGAATCCACGAGCCATACGCACAATATCAGTTGTCCAACAATTTGGGAATAGCACATCTACCCGATATCTTTGGCCGACCTCATCAATCCAGGAGAAGTCTTCGTCTAAAGATTGATCTCCTGTTTGTGAAAAGGACATCCCCTCAGGAGTAAACACCAAGGGTACATTATTAGGGATCTCTGGCCCCTGATGTCCGGGATACACAATTACTTTCAATGTATGCTTACCATTTTGTATCGGAAGTGACTGTTCAGTATGTGCTTCCCGTGTCAAATGTGTTACCTTGGAATGAAAAGGAAGATCGTTCCATACTTCTTCTGGTGCAATAACAGGTTTTCCTTGGTTAATAAACTGTTCTGCAACCCAAGGGTCAGCATGGTCTCTATGCCTATGGCTGACGAATAAGACGTCACATTGATCAATGACCCGTTGCATTAAAGGGTCGGGAATAGCGAAATTCTCAATGTAAAAGGCTCTGCTCAGATCAAATGCAAGTGTAACTGTAGCGGTTCTAACTACGAACCCTTCATTGTACAACTTCCAAATCATGGCACCTTCTGTAACACGGGTGTATTCTATGTGTTTTGCGGCACTTTTAATCCTTCGATGCAGAAAATCTTGTACTGCTGGCCTGTGAGGGGCCTCTTCCTCGTGAAGAACCCCATCCAGCATCAGCATAGCCATTTTCCTTTCCAGGGGTTCAGGTAATTGTGGATGGTATTTTTTCAGTGCTTCATCGACAAGTGCTAGGGATGCAAATGCCTGCTGATTGTAATATCCATCTATATCTCCCCACCAATCAAGTTTCTCCTCGGGGGGGATAGCCTTTTGAGCCATAGCGGTTAGGAATATTACACTCAAAAGGATCAGTACAATAGATTTCGGAACAAAAGTAATAATATAAGTGATCATGGATATGTAGGTTATAAGAGTAAAATGATATCATAAATGTAGTAAAATCGTATAGCACCCATATGAAGAGAAAGTAAAATCTGATAATAGATGTTATTTCACACATTACTTGTGAAAGCAATTATGTAATGTGTAATTTTGGGTTTTAACAACAAAGTATATGAGAATAATAATAGCTGGGGCTGGAGAAGTAGGGTTTCATGTCGCGAAAATGCTTGCAAACGAAGAACACGATATAGTCATCATAGATGTTTCTGACGAACGATTATCACACACTGAGTCACACATAGATGTAGGAACTATTCGGGGAAATGCAGTTTCCATACGGCTTCTCGAAGAAGCAGGGGTAAAAGATGCAGATTTGCTTATTTCTGCCACATCTAGTGAAGAGACAAATATTACAACGGCAATTATTGGTAAACACCTCGGAGCAAAACGCACAATAGCAAGAATTTCCAATCCGGAATTTCAAGTAGAGAAGGAAAAGCTGGATATGCAGCACTTGGGGATAGATGCGATGGTGTTTCCTGAAGACCTGGCTGCCAAGGAAATATATCGCTTGATAGAATTGTCATCTGCTACAGATAGCTTTGAATTTGGAGATGGAAAGCTCACCTTAACAGGGATGATTGTTGAAAAACACGCACCGATTGTTGGTAAATCATTGATAGAAGCAGTGAAATTGATCCCCAATATTCAGTTTACCGTGGTAGCAATCCAACGCAACAATCGGACGATAATTCCCAGAGGAGATACTCATTTTCAAGATGGGGATCATATCTACTTTATAAGTAATCCCGCCTGTATTCAGCATATTGTCAAATTGACGGGACAAGCAGGAGTTCAGATAAAAAATATCATGATCTTGGGAGGAGGGCTAATAGGAAGGCTTTTTGCCAAAATGGTTGAGAAAGATTACAATGTACGATTGATTGAAATGGACAAGGATAAATGTTTTTCTCTGGCAGAAGAACTCAAAGAAACATTGGTTATTAATGGGGATGGAAGTAATGTTGAGCTACTGGAAGAAGAGGGCATAGAGGATATGGATGCATTTATTGCAGTCACTGGTGATTCCGAAACTAATATCATTTCGTGTCTGGTAGCCAAAAATCACGGGGTGCAAAGAGCTATTGCTCTGGTAGAAAATATTGATTATATCAGTCTCTCTCAAAACATTGGGATAGATACATTGATTAATAAAAAGATGATAGCTATTAACAATATTTTCCGCTACGTCAGGGAAGGACACGTTGAAGCTATTACGAGTTTACACGGCGTGGAATCTGAAATACTGGAATTTGTCGTACATGATAACTGTAAGGTGACCAGTAACCCTATACGAAAACTTAGTTTTCCCAGAGACGCCGTTATCGCCGGCATTATCAGAGATGAAGAAAGTTATGCTGCATCTGGGAACTTTCAAATTCAGGAAGGAGATAGAGTAGTGGTCTTTTCGCTTCCTGGAGCGATACATAGGGTGGAAGAATATTTTAAATAAGATGAAGTATTTTATAGGAGGTATTATTAGTTGTTTATTGGGATTAATGAATAGTAATGCACAATCATCAAACATTGAAATGGCAAGAGAGACCATTTATGAAGGGTATATTTCTGGTGATGTAAAGAAATGGGAAAAAGGATTAGAAATGCTGAATAAGTGTGAGCAACAGTTAAATAGTGTTGAACTGAAGTATGAAATTGCATTAGCACAATATGGGTTGATAGGCTTCTATATGGCTGAAGATAAAAAAAATGAATTAGAAAGTCGTTTAGATGAAACGATTTCGCTGGTAAAGCGCATTTTGGAGGCGGAACCTAAGCATGCGCAGGCTCATGCGTTATTGGGAGGACTTTATGGATTGAAAATTGGAATGAAACCCGCCAGAGGAATTTATCTGGGCCCTAAATCTTCCAAGCATATTGAAATTGCGACTACTCAGAATCCAGAGCATCCTGCAGGTTGGGTAGAGAAGGGAAATGCAAAGTACCATACACCTTTTTTGCTCGGGGGAAATATGTCTGAAGCAATCAAATGTTTTACCAAAGCTATACAGTTGTTTAACGCCAATCCAGTCTTTAAAAAGTATAACTGGTTATATCTACACGCCTTAGCATGGCTTGGACAGGCCTATGAAAAGGAATCTAATTATTACGAAGCCCAAGTGATTTATCAAAAAATCTTAAGCCATGAACCCAACTTTGCGTGGGTAAAGGACGAGTTATTGCCTGCGCTACAGAAAAGAATGAATTGATAAAACAGGTTGGAATTATTCCGATTGCAGATATAATTCCAACCTGAATACTTTTACACGGCTTCAACGGACTCCACCTCAGGTATCATCCGCGTTAGTAATCCTTCTATACCCGCTTTGAGGGTCAAAACAGATGAGGGGCAACCCGAACATGATCCCTGTAAACGCAATTTTACCACACCATCTATAAAATCTTCATATATGATATCTCCACCATCCATAGCTACAGCAGGTCGTACATGACTTTCCAATAGAGATTTGATCTTTTGAGTTACTTCGCTGTCTTCTACCGCATCTTCTTCGCTATCTGTTTCCAGGAATTTACCTGTCAATACAGGTTGTTCACTGGCAAAATATGCTTTTAGAAAATCTTTGACGACGGGAATGATTTCCTCCCACTGGAAATCGTCCAGCTTGGTAATAGTTACAAAGTTCTGACCGATAAATACACGTTCTACAAATCGGAAATCGAAAAGCTTTTTGGCCAAAGGTGCATCCTCGGTATCTTCTACGCTCGGAAAATCAGCAGTTCCTTTTTTTATCAATGTCCTGGAAACTACGAATTTAAGTGAAGCTGGATTGGGTGTAATCTCTGTATATATCATAATATTTTTGTCTGTTGGTTTTGTTAATCGTTAACGTATCAAGTAATGAAAAGTTCAATTACCACTACATGGAGTCAGGATGTTGACGATTATGAGGTATTAACATAATGGTGCTCTTTTATTTACAGTAACAGAATGATGGTGTTGATACCCATGCATAACTAAGGATGAATAACGATGCTTTTTTCATAAAACGCAATATCTTCAAATCCATTTTGTTCAATTTCCAAAATGGCTGCAACGTGTGCATCTGCAATTATTTGTTGAACATCGGGGTTCATCATGAGCTGACATTCATCTCTATGGGTATAAAATCCATTTTCTGTTAATACAGCTGGCATACTTGTCTCTCTGAGAACAAAAAAGTTTCGCGAAGCAGGCGACAACGTCCTTATCCCTCTATCTTCCCAGGTGTGATCATACTCACTATTTTTCAAAGACTGAAAGATATGTTTCTGGAAAACGGAAGCTAATTTCTTACCTTCAGAGCTCCCCAAAAAGTGCCAGCATTCTACTCCGCTAGCCTCAGGGACACCAGCGGCATTTCCATGAATGGAAACGTAAATTTTTTTGAGGCCTAAATCAGATTGTTTGGAGTCTGCTCTATCTACGCGCTCTGGTAAAAAGGAGCCTACATCTTCCTCGGGGACAACATTAAAGAACTGTATACCGATTATTTCAAGTCTTTGAATGATCTTTTTTACAATTTGTCGCGTATACCGCCATTCTTCTAATTGCTTCCCATCCTCCCAAACAGGAGATCGCTTACCTGCTTGAAGTCTGCCATGCCCATTATCAAGACACCACAAAAAACGCGGACTTATTACTTGTACTGCGTCTTCGTATGGAGGGTAATATGAAAGCATGTTCTCAAATGCGACATTGCTCGTAAAGATAGATCTGGTTTGCGTTGGCTGGTTGACAACTACAGCTACAGGTAAGTCTCCTGCATCCTCGTAAAAATCTGTATTGTCTTTTTCCTGTTGAGACGTATTGAGTGAATCGTCTGATCTGGATTTTATATCTTTTTGGGCAGTAAATTCGTTATCTACAAAACTACCTTTGTCCAGATCTTCTTCTGCAGGCACGCCAAGTATGCCTTCAATGAATTTTCTGATACTATCAATCATGTTGTTGTCGGTTGCTGAGGAGTTTCAACAAATATAGAGATTTTTTAACACGATTGATAAATAGGGGGGTATACGATCATTTTTTATCAACTGATTCTCGTATACTATCATTTAACGCGTATAATAATTAGTTTCAGCAGCTACACTTGGAATAATAATATCGTGAAAAGAGTTAGTAGACGGATTATAAAAATATTACTCATTGCTTTATCCCTATTGCTATCAATAGGGACTACGTTGAGTTATATTATATCTCGTCCTAATGTTCAGCAACATGCTATTCAAGTGGCTCAAAAAATTCTTTCGCGTCAATTGGGAACTGAAGTACGCGTTGGAAAAGTGGATATTGGATTACCCAATAAGTTTATACTAGAAGATTTGCATTTGGATGACCCACATGGAAATAAAGTAGCTGGTGTAGGTCGGCTCAAATTGGACATATTAAGTTTTAGTGTTTGGGAGTGGATTTTGTCGGAGGACCATCCACAGCGTGTGTATGTAAGATATATAGAACTGGATTCTGTATCCTTTCAATTGCAAAGATTCAAAGACTCAACCACTAATCTGGATTTTCTTAAAAATCCTCAAGTGAAAGAGAGGGATTCGATTCAAAGAGCGTTATATATGCATTTTCCGGAAGTTCACATCTCACATGGGACTTTTTCTTTTGTAGATTCCACAAAAGCGGGGTATCAAATCCTGAAGCCCCAAACGATCAACTTCAGAAACTTCGGATTTAATGATATAATGGGGGATTTTTCTGTGAAATGGGATGCATTTACAGGAATTGACATAAATCTGGATAATCTCTTTTTCAAAGAAACATATTCAGGTTTTGAATTAGAAGAACTCTCAACAAACTTAGTGTTCCGCAAGAAAAGCAATGATCAGCCAGCAACGGTTTCATTTCAGGAGTTGGATATCCGTGCGCAACAAACACGATTATATGGTAGCTGGACATTCCCTCAATCTGATTTAGGGGAAGTATTTGATCAATGGTTAGGTGTATATTCAGAATTGAATTTGACTTCTTCTTTTATAGATAGTAAAACGCTTTCCTATTTCTCTGGAAACCTTCCTGTTCGAGGTGTATTCCAAACTGAAGGGGTTATCAAAGGTACATTTGACAGATTGGAGAGTGATGATCTCTTCATCCGCTATAAAGACACGACTGCTTTGTTTACACATCTCATTCTACGGAATATCGATGATGCTTATGCGCCATTGGATTTGGACATAAGAATAGTAAATAGTACGGTCAATATGACAGATTTATATGAAATATTGCCAGAACTGGAAATACCTCCTGGTTTGATAGGCCTGGGACAGCCCAATATTGAAGGTACATTTACAGGAAGTCCTACCAATTTTGACATAGACATGGATCTATCCTCAAAAATTGGTACTGTAGGTACTATATTAAAGGTGGAACTTCCCGATAGCGATAATGATCTACTCGCTTATTCTGGATATATCAGAAGTGAGGCATTAGTATGGGATCTTCTTAACCTGGAACCTCCATTGAAATCTAATCGGTTGAATCTGCAAGGTAAAATCAATGGAGTAGGTACTTCTCTGCAAGATTTGAATGCGAGGCTGGATGTCATCATTACAGATTCCGATCTTTGGAGTCGAACGATAGATTCTGTATATGCCAATGTAGAAGTTGCTGATCGACAACTGGAGGGAGAACTACAATTGTTGGATTCAGAAGGACGGGGAGATGTATATGTAGATTTGGATTTTACGGGCGAAACTTCTGCATACAAAGTGAGGGGTACAGTGGATCGGTTAAATATGAAAAAATATCTGGGGTATGAGGAACCGATTAAGCTGTCTGCTCAGATGGATGTAGATCTCAGTGGGGATTCTATTGACAATCTCAATGGAGACCTTAATATGTACCAAATCTTACTATCACGCACCGGGGATAGCTCTTTTATACAGATTCCAGATCTTTGGTTCCAGGCACAAGGTAATACCAGAACGAGGAAGTATTTTATGCTGCGCAGTGCATTACTGGATGCAGATCTCGGGGGCAATTTTTCTTTTAAACAAGCAATTACACTTACACAACGACTGGCTTATGAAACGCAATTGTTCATTGAGAATGATAGTGCCAAAATACATACGTACTATCAGGAAAAAGAACTTTCTTCCTCTAAAGTAGAAGTTAATCTCGGAGTAGCTACCAGGGATAGTATCAATCAGTTATTTGAATTTCTTGGGAAACAGGTCTTTATCTCTCCAGATGCAGTACTCACCACACAATTAGACTTTGGAATTTCGGATAGAGCCAAAATTTCCGTAAGCCTTGATTCTGCACATGTCCAGGACATGGATGTCTCAAGAACTGAGGTAAACCTGGATGTAATTAAATATACCAATGAAAATTCTCTATTGATGGTAGGAGGTAGTGAGATATCGAGGATGTATGTTACACCCAAGCTGTATTATAGAGATGTGTCTTTCAATATCAATGGATTGAACAGGGTGATTGGCAGTGACCTCATAGCTTTTCAGGGAAATTCAGAAAACAAAATCCAGGCAAAACTTGAAACCAGTTTTCCAGACAATGGAAGAATAGTGTCGAGTTTTGATTCTTCCTATACATATTTCCTGTTTGAAGGGGATTCATTAAGGGTAAAGGAGTGGAATACCATTACGTATTTCAGTACAGACAAACGGTGGTTAGCAGAAGACTTTTTGGTTAGCGGAGAAAGGGGCCTCTTGTCTATAGAAGGTGCTGTTTCAACGCATGAAGATGACATTCTCGACGTTCATTTATTGAATTTTGATCTTCAGCATTTAGAGGTACTCTATCCCATGAAATATACAACACAAGGCATGTTGGATGCAAAAGTAGAAATGACGCAAGTCCTGGTAAAGCCAACGATCACATCTTCTGTCAGTATTTTCAATTTTACCCTTAATGAATATACATATGGTGATATTTTCTTTGCTGGTGGATGGAATCAAGGAAAAGAGCAGGTGGACTTTCAGGCTAAACTGGTAGGCCAGAAAGATACGACATTGTTACTGCTTGGGAATTATCTATTAGGCGATCAAGAAAATCCCTTAAATGTAGACATTATTACAAGAAACAGTTTTCCGCTAAATTATATTGAACCTTTTGTGGAGGGAGAATTGTATGGAATAAGAGGACAGGTATCATTAGAATCATTCAAAGTAAGGGGTGATATAGACGATCTCCAGGTATCTGGTATGGGACAATTTGATAAGGCACATGTGGGAATAGACTATTTGAAATCCGACTATGATTTCGGTGGCCAGATTACATTTGACAATGATCGTATTATTTTTCCGAGGATAACGCTCTATGACAAGTACAACAATACTGCAGATCTTCATGGCAATATTTATCACAAAGGATTTCAGGAATTTGAATTTGATATCCAGTTAGATCAAATTAAGGACTTTCTCATTGTAGATACCCGAAAGGAGGATAATAAATTGTATTATGGCTCACTGTATCTAAAGAATGGTATTGCTTCGATAACGGGCAATCTGGATCAGCTAGATATACAGGCGTATGTAATGTCAGGTGCTGGGTCGCAATTGAATATACCTGTTACAGAGGAGGAAGGCGTAGAAAAACCGGATTACATACGATTTATAGGTGAGAATGATGGAAAACCGTTAAAAGTAAATACGGGAATTCAAGGCTTTGAACTGAATTTATCTATTTTAGCTACGAGCGATGCAAGAGTTGATTTAATTTTTGATGAGAAGGTAGGGGATATTATCCGAATGAGGGGTAAAGGTACGATAAACATGAAGATCAATGAGCAGGGTGATTTTTCAATGTTTGGGACCTATGAGATTGAACAAGGGGACTATTTATTTACTGCGAGGAATGTATTAAACAAAAAGTTTAAGGTTAAGCCTGGAGGTACCATCAGCTGGTCGGGTGATCCTTACGAAGCTCGACTCAATGTAGATGCGATATATTCCCTGTTTGCAGATATCAAGGATTTGATCCGGGCAGATGCTACCCGAAGGGTACCTACAAATGTCTTAATGCATATGGAAGGTTCATTGCTTCAGCCAGAGATTTCCCTTGACATAGAATTACCTAATCTGCGGGAGAGTGATGTGCTTGATCTTTCTTCTTTGCTTAGGACGGTGACGTATGATGAACAAGAATTAAATAAGCAGGTATTCAGTCTGATGGTGTTCAATAGATTTGCACCTGTAGGGGGGTTTTGGGAGAATGATGTGGCTAATACGGGTGTAACAACCAGCGTGTCCGAATTATTGAGTAATCAATTAAATTATTGGCTATCGCAGGCATTAAGTGACGATATCAACGTAAATGTAGGGACTTCTAATTTCCAGGATGTCAATTTATTGATTTCAGCACAACTGTTTAATGACAGAGTAACTATAGAAAGAGACGGAGTGTTGCTGGGGCAGGGCACAGAAGGGATTACCGTAGGAAATATTCGAATCATCATTCGGCTCATCAAACCAGAAAATGTTTTGCTTCAAAATGGAGAGCTGGTGTTAGAAATATTTAATAGGGAAAATCTGGATTTTTCCCAACAGTTTTCCAGTCAACGAGGACTAGGTATTTTTTATAAACGCGACTTTGACAATTTGAAAAATATATTGCAGAAGGGGAATTGATTAGACGACGGACCACGGACGACGGACGACAGACGACAGAAAAAATTAACAACTGGTTAGTTGTGTTCAACAAACATCTATCAATACAACAATATCACAATTCAACAATTTTAAAGTAAGCAATACAGCAATACAGCAATACTACAATATAACAAAGATTCCCCTAATCCATCCCTTTCACTAATCTTCGGACGGAATCGAGGTAATAATGTTTGAGTTGTTCTTTCATTCCGGGTAATTGTCCTGATAGGACGAGGGATACAAAACCGTGGGACAGTGCCCACCAATTGAAGAAGAGTCCTTCTCTTTCGGCAGGAAATGTGTGAAGGTGTTCTAACAACTCCACTACGGTATGTCCACTTTGCCGGATGGAATCTGAGCGGGCAGGAGTAGATTGAACTCCCTCCAGGTTATACATGACTTCATATAGTTCTTTGTGTTCGAAGGTAAAGTTCCAGTATGCCTCGGACATGTGAACCAGTTGAGCTTCAGGGGAAGGAGCCTTGAGTCTGGCTTCATTGATACTTTTTCCAAGTATTTGGAAGCCAATCATTTCCAATTCTGCCAGGATAGCCTCTTTATTTTTGAAATGTTCGTAGATAACGGGAGGGGTATATTCTATTTCTTTGGCAATCTTGCGAATAGAAACAGCGGGCCAACCATTTTTGACAGCAATTTTGCGGGCAGCTTTCAGGATTTTTTCCTTTATTATGCTAATATCGCGCTGTCTGCGTTCGATATGTGGCTTTTCGGTCAAAATTTAAGAGTTAGTTTTCTTAACATCGTTAGCAATATAATTGCAAAAAAATTTTTTTACAAAAAAAAACCCTCTGAATGAATCAGAGGGCCCTAAACCAAAAGCTTTACTAATGAAAAACCATCGATATTAGATACCCCGTTTTCGACCAAATGGTTACAGGGATTCGATGTATGGTAACTTATATTGGGCCAATAGTAAACAATGATCTGCCAATGAATATATCTTTGAAAGGACGCGTAGTGCTGGTAACAGGGGCCAGCAGAGGTATTGGAAAAGCGATTGCTATAGAGTTAGGACGTTCTGGTGCTACGGTGGCCGTACATTATGGAAACAGTCGGCTGTCTGCCGATCGCATAGTCCAAACCATAGGTAACTCCGCTCAGGTATTTCAAGCCAACCTTCGCAGGCCTGCTGCTTGTGAGCAATTGATTAACAAGGTAATAGAAACTTATGGAAAACTGGATGTGCTCGTGAACAATGCCGGCATTGCCATAGAAATAGCTCCAGATGCTCCCTGGGAAGTGTGGCAGACAGGATGGGAACAGACCTTACAAGTGAACCTGGTAGCTGCGTCTTTGCTTAGTAAGACGGCCATACAGCATTTTCGCGCACATGGAGGCGGCAGGATCATTCACATAGCCTCCAGGGCAGCTTTTAGGGGAGATACTCCCGAGTATATGGCTTATGCTGCTTCCAAAGCGGGTATGGTAGCCCTGAGTAAGTCCATTGCCAGATACTATGGAAAAGATGGTATAAAGTCATTTACCGTTTCTCCAGGTTTTACCCAAACAGATATGGCCCAACAATTTGTGGATATGTATGGTGAAGACATCGTGAAGCAAGATCTGGCGCTCGATGAACTCACCCAACCCGAAGACATTGCACCTACCGTAGTATTTCTCGCCAGCGGTCTCATGGACCACGCCACCGGAACCAATATCGATATCAACGCAGGGAGCTATGTGAGGTAGGGGAGGGTAGATGAGCGGCGTATGATTGTAATTGGAGTAGTGAGCGGATTAACCTATTTTGAATAAGACCGATGCAAGAAAGCTACTTCAAAGCTCCTGACATAAGATTTTAGTACAGCAGCTGAGAATCCCAACATTTAAACAAAGAGTTATAAGGAATGGCGATAGAACTGTCATTTCAATTAAATAATACCTGAGTAGCACATATGTAAAGTTTTCAGCGTAAATATTTATTTTTGTTTTTTTTGAAAATCTCTAGAAAAAAGCAGTTCAATAAGTTTCAAGAACTTATCTATGTTTATAAAGTGAAACTTTGATTTTCGAAACGAGTTTTTGTGACCATTTGAAAAGAAAGTTTAGTGAACTTAAAAGACAAATATTTAATATATTGATCTTAGAGGAAAGGATGTCTTTTGAGAATCAAAAAAGGGGGATTTGTTAAACTTGGCTATTTACCACTAAAGCAAACCAAGAATAAAGTATAGCTTTTAAAGGTTGGTTGGCATCCAGTAAAAAATCATTTCGGTAACAGATTTTGAAAAATAAGTTCTCAAAATAATGCTAAAAAAAGCTTAAAGTAATACTTCACCCAGCATCTAACCCAACCATTACCAATAGAATATCTCAAGCTACCACCTGTTTAAGAATAATTCCAAGAGTGAGGTGTTTAATCATGAAAGATCAAGTAAATAATTAGAATTAGTATGAACCAAAT
>CAZZEC010000109.1:0-20310 GCA_964652565.1 uncultured Bacteroidia bacterium | reverse complement strand
ATACAATGGCTCTATTTTTCTCAAAAGTGAATATATCTTTATATAGGATCTTGAAGGTTTCTACCAGCGAAGTATTACAATTGAAATACATGGCATATTGATCGGGTTATTTGTCTTGCCAGGCAATTCTTACGGTACTGCCTATCTTAGAGATATAACTAGGTTCTCCCCATTTTAGGGTTTCTTCCAATACATCTATGGATGGGATTTCAGACGCTGTGGAAATGATCAGTTGGCGGAGATACAATAATTTCTGTTGATAAGGAAGAGGATAGGTATTAAAGACTTTTTCAACAGAGGAATCTTCTACAAGTTTCATATTAAAATAGATGATTGGGTGTCAAACTCTTTATATTTCCATAAATACAGCCCTAAGGTAAAGCGACTAATGGGTTGAAGTATGGGATATATCCAAGCAACCCATTGGCTCAAATTTGCGAATCCCATATATCTTTCTAGGATAATTATGATGGTTAGGGGGGCTGCTAACCAAAACAAATAACTTACGATTTTTTCCAATCCTTTTCCATTCCAGGATGCCCAGCCATAAAACATGGTCCCAAAAAGGAACGCGATTAACAGCACAAAAAAGAGGCTATCCCAAAATGATAGATAAAATTCAATCTTCGTTTGGAGTACGAGTTGTTCACTTTCACTTGCTAGGTGAAAGTGGCTTCTCCACTCTCGGTTGACATTAAATATCAATCCTGATACCCCAATCATTTCTGTCAGTCCCCATATGAGAAACCACATGGAGCCAAGAATAACTTTAAGAGATTCTCGTTTTCGTAAGGTAAATGCAAATGCTAGGTAGGCAGTCAAGGCTAAGGGGATATGAAAGAAATTGATCCAAAGCCTGGCTAAATAATATGGATTACTTGCTAATTCAATCCCTTCTAGGAAGGACGAAGGATGGGGATATAATTTTGGAAGAAGCCAAAGGAAAAATGTAGTAATAGCAGTACAAAAACTAGCAATAGCTGCAATCTTGATAAGATTTTTCATACGGTTTGCCATTCATTTTCCCTACATGAATCATATCTTTTCACAGTATCTATGCCATCAATCCCTGTACTACCTTACCATGCACATCTGTCAAGCGATATCTACGTCCTTGATGCTTGAAAGTCAATCGCTCATGGTCTACGCCAAGCAAATGAAGCAAAGTAGCCTGGAAATCGTGAACATGTACGCCATCCTGGGCGACATTATAGCTGAAATCATCTGTTTTTCCATAGACCGTTCCTGCATTGGTACCTCCACCGGCCATCCACATGGAAAAGCAGCGCGGATGGTGATCGCGACCGTAGTTCTCCTTGGTAAGTTTACCCTGAGAGAAACTCGTTCTCCCAAATTCACCGCCCCATACGACGAGTGTATCCTCCAGGAGGCCCCGTTGCTTCAAGTCCGAAACAAGGGCTGCAGAAGCTTGATCAGCAGTTTTAGCTAGACGTTGGATATCATTTGGGAGATTGCCATGCTGGTCCCAGCCCATGTGATAAAGCTGAATGAAGGGAACGCCTCTTTCAGCAAGTCTTCGTGCCAGGAGACAATTAGCGGCATAGGTGCCGGGGATACGAGCATCTGGTCCATACATATCGAAGATGTAGTCGGGTTCATTGGACAGATCAGTTACCTCGGGTACGCTGGTCTGCATTCGGTAGGCCATTTCGTACTGACTGATCTTGGAATCGATCTCTGGGTCTCCCCATTTGGCTTTTTGCACTTGTTCCAGTTTCTCCAGGTAGTCGAGTTCTCGACGGCGACCCTGACGGTCAATACCGTCGGGATTGGATAAATATAATACGGGATCTACTCCTGAGCGAAAACGAACCCCCTGATGATGTGAAGGCAGAAATCCGTTGTTCCAGGCTTGCATATTCAGGTTTTGTGTATCGGGCTTTCCCTTGGATAGCAAGACAATGAATGCAGGAAGGTTTTGGTTGGGACTTCCCAACCCATAGCTCATCCAGGAACCCATGGCAGGACGTCCTACTTGCTGAGAACCCGTTTGCATGAAGACAATCGCAGGTTCGTGATTGATCGCTTCAGTATACATGGAATTGATCACGCAAATATCTTCTGCAACACTGGCGATGTGTGGGATCAAACTACTAAAGTATCCACCTGTTTTAGGATGCCGATGGAAGTCAAAGCGTGAACCGACAAGCGGAAAGCTGGACTGAGCGGCCAGCATTCCCGTTAAACGCTGATTGCCCCGCACACTATCGGGAATTTCTTCTCCCCATCGTTTCATCAACTCGGGCTTGTAATCATAAAGTTCGATCTGGCTGGGGCCTCCACTTTGGAAAAGATAGATGACCCGCTTGGCTTTGGGAGGATGGTGGAAGGTTTTGAGAATACCCCCATTAGTTCTTGGATCTGTAGTTTTTCCCTGGATTACATTGGGAAACAGTAACGAGCCTAACGCCATTGCACCGAGTCCTTTCGTAGTAGTTTGGAGGAATTCTCGGCGAGTTGTGTTGTATTGGGCGTTGTAGAGTTCAGTATATTTTTTCATCGTTGTGTGATGTATTTTTGTCAATAAGTGCGGAATTAATTCCGCACTTATTGAGTTAATTTTTATAATAAGATTCTGTAGAATTCAAAATCGTATTCGTAACACGCGCCAGGGCTGCTATTTCGGGTGCTGGAAGATCCTCAGAGAAGGGTTGATGACCGATATCCAGATATTCCAGGCTTTCTGCTTTGTTTTTGTTGAAATAGGATAACTCGTCCTGATATTGTGCTAACAAGATTTCTTGTTCGTTTTCATTGGGCGTGCGACTGGTAAGTACGCGAAATGTCTGGTTTGTAGCCGCTGTTACGTTTCCATCTGTCTCTCTCCACATGTTCTCAGCTAATACCCTACATCCTTCGATCATTTGGGGATCGTTGAGCAAGACCAGGGCTTGCAAGGGAGTGCTACTTCGCTGACGGCGCACCTGACATTCGGCGCGACTGGAAGCGTCAAATATCATCATGTTGGGTGGTGGCATGTTACGCTTCCAAAAGGTGTAAATACTGCGGCGATAGAGCCCATTTTCATAGTCTACCTGATATTCAGGGAAGAAGGTATGTGCCATAACCTCTTTCCATAACCCCGGAGGTTGATAGGGGAAGGTAGATATCCCACCGATGTTGGGATTAAGGAGTCCACTACTGGCCAGGATGTTATCCCTGATCATTTCTGCCGAACGGCGATATCGCGGGCCTCTTGCTAGCAAATAGTTATCTGGATCTATCTCTTCCAATTCGGGTCTTATTTTAGAAGACTGTCGATAGGTAGCAGAGGTGACCATTTGTCGGATTAGTCGCTTTACATCCCATCCATGTTCCACAAAATCTACCGCCAACCAGTCCAATAATTCCGGATGAGTGGGTAAAGCACCCTGACTACCAAAATCTTCTACGGTTTCTACAATGCCTCGGCCAAACATCAAATACCATATTTGATTGACGGCTACGCGTGCTGTAAGGGGATGATCGGGATGAATCAACCATTTCCCAAGCCCATAGCGGTTTTTGGGGAGTTCTTCGGGCCAGGGAAGAATGGCATCGGGAACATCAGGATAAACCCGCTGGCCATGCGCATCATATACGCCGCGCTCGAGTATGTAGGTGGGTCTGGGTTCGGAAAAATCGCCCATCACCATGATTTCTTGTACCGTATCTATAGTCGTGATTTCTCGAGCCTGGATTTTGCGCAAGGCAATACGTTCCTGCTCAAGTTGTTGGTCGATGAATAGGTCATAAAAAGTATCCAGCGATGGATGATTTTCTTGAATTGCTATTTCAAATGCCTTGTTACCTTGTTGCTGATCATATAAATACAGCGCAACGAGGTCTCCTGCTTCTCGGTTGAGGATTCGTACTTCATCCAACATTCCTCCCGTAAAATCCTGATCGTAGTGGCGATTGCCAATGATCATTCCCTTATAAGCCATATATACTGAAGCGACAGGATCAAAATAGGGTTTGGCTGAACGATAGATATGATTTCGTAGGATTTCAGTCTCTGTAAATTGACCGTTTTTGTACAATCGCATCCCCTGAGCTTTGCTAGATCCATCATAGGTCCACACAAAATGTACCCATTCGTCCAGAGGAAGGGGATCAGGAGTTCTTATTTCCAGCGATTGATACGGATGGGCATGACTTAATCGGAAATGGACCCGATTGCTATCCAGGACCACATCCCATCCCCGATAACCCTGAATGCGATTGTTGCCGTTATACAACACATGGGCTCTCTCAAATTCTTTAGGCGTTTTGATCCAAAAGCTAACGGTAAAGGGTTCCATGCGCTCGAAGGCGGAACTGTATCCATAAGCAACATACTGTCCTCCTGCATCGCTTCGTACTGCCTGACCGATCTTACCTTCTACAGGACGTATTTCTCCCCAATAGGTAGGTGAATCATTACTGGCTATTAGATCTTTATCCTTCCCATTGGCCATGTGATCAAAGGTGAGATGGCTAACCGTAGACTGATTGACGGCTTGTGCAAGCGTAGATATGTTGGACTGTTTCTTCCTCCAGGATTCAACATTTTCACTATTCCTTTCCTCCATTTCCATTATACTATCCTGCTTCTCATCTATTCTTTCCAATAAATAGTTCCTGATGGCATCTACCTCTGGATCGGGAAGTGCAAGGACCGGTCCAGCATTCATGGATTGCTCATTGGATACCATCTGGCCATATTCAATGGCATTGTTACTGAATATGCCATCTCCACGTTCTATGGTGGAATTGAAGAACCCAAAGAGTTCATAGTAGTTTTCCTGAGAAATGGGATCGTATTTATGATCATGGCATCGGGCACATCCTACCGTCAATGACAAGAAGGCCGAACCCACTGTATTGGTACGATCTGCTACGTAATCTACCCGGAATTCTTCAGGAATCACCCCCCCTTCAGAATTTTGCTTGTGATTGCGGTTAAAAGCCGTGGCTAGTATTTGTTCTTCTGTTGCGTTAGGAATCTGATCACCGCCCACCTGCCATAATACAAACTTATCATATGGGAGGTTTTGATTGAAAGCGCTGATCACCCAATCTCGATACGGCCAAAAGGTATGATGAAAGTCGTCGAGGTATCCCTCAGAATCTGCAAAACGAGATACATCCAGCCAATGTGCAGCCATTCGTTCGCCATAAGCAGGGGAGTCCAGCAATTCATCTATCATATCTTCGTAATATCCCGGAGTTGAATCTTGCATCCAGCGGTCAAGATCTTCCAAAGTGGGAGGTAATCCTGTAATGTCAAAATACACCCTACGGATGAGTTGCTCTCGATCGGCTTCCTCGGCAGGCTCTATACCCTCTTGTTCTCTTTGGGCAGCAATGAAGTGATCGATTTCATTCTTTGCCCAACCTTTTCCTGCCTGAGGGACTTGAGATTTTTCAGGTTTGGTAAATGCCCAGTGAGGTTTATATTCTGCCTTTTGTTTGATCCATTTGATCAGCATGGCTTTTTCCTGAGGATTCAGGGTCAAGTTCGATTCAGGAGGAGGCATCATCACTTCTGGGTCATCGGAGAGAATTTTCGATACCAACTGGCTACGACCTGGATTTCCTGGAACAATGGCGTGTCCATCTCCACTTTCCAGGGCCTTATACGCCTCTTCTTCTATATCCAGGCGAAGGTTAGCCTCGCGATTTTGTGCATCCGGGCCATGACAAGCAAAACAACGATCGGAAATAATGGGTTTGATGTGAAAATTATAGTCTACCTTGTCAGGAAGACTGGTCATTTCATTAGAAACTTCTTCAGGCAGAGAAGTACGGCAAGCCCCAACCCATATTGCCAGAAATATTGCGAGTAGATACGCTATAGGTAGTTTTTTCATCCTTTAAATGTATTAACCTCAAAAGCAAGAACATCATGAAAAGCAGTCCTATTACCTATTAGTAAATTATGGGACGTAAAGGCTTTTCATGTTAAGCCGTCCAAACAGAAATAAGATAGTAGTGATTGTAACCTCAACTTACAGGTAGAAAATACAATAATTACGAAACGCTTACAAGAATTGGTGTAACTAATTTTAATTTAAAATGCGTATCATCTTGATATCAGATTGCGCTTAAAAGGACCTATCATATCTTTCATAGCAAAATTATTAGATATGCCAAGATACGAAATTAAGGGAGAGGATTAGATTTATTAATACGTGCGGATTACATTAATTCCGCACGTATTAATAAATTATTTACGCCAGTTCAACTTCCTTCTTACTTACTGACTTAGTATCTGTATTAGCTTTCCTAAATCGTATAATACCCACTTTCTCCATGAGATATATCAATGGATAAGAAGGGTCAAACTCAAACTTCTTAACCCCAAAATTCGCTCTGGAAGGGAATCTATGGTGATTGTTGTGTAAGCCTTCTCCCATCATAAATACATCTAATTTCATGAGATTAGTCGAAGTATTAGCCATCTTGAAATTGGTATATCCATACTTATGAGAAAACCAGTTGACTATCACTCCGTGTATAGGCCCCATAAAAATATGGAAGGGAATCAAGACATAAAACCAGGGTGAGGGTGCAAAGAAATAATAAAAAGCAATATAGACAAAAGACCAGGCAACACGTGTAGGGGTAGCGCAGGCAATGCGATCAAAGGAATTCCAATCAGGGACATTTTTAGTATATTTTTCATCAATGTCAACTTTTTTGAGAAAAATATCAGTGTAAATTTTACTCGTTTTCAACATCATGGCCAGGATATTCTTGTCATGAGCAGGTGAATGAGGATCGTCCTCAGTATCTGTATGATCGTGGTGCATCCTGTGTAAAACCCCATAAGCGCGAGGACTTAAATAGGAAGAACCCTGGGAGATAAATGTCAATACATAAAACAACCTCTCAGTAACATGCGACATCTCAAACATTCTGTGAGCAGCATATCTGTGGAGGAAAAAGGTTTGGAAAAATAGGGATAAATACCAGTGTAAGATAAAAAAGATGATTACGATCATATGAAATTTGCTATGCGATGAGTGGGTAATAAATTTTATTATGTGTCTCTTTGATAAAAAGAATCTATGAAGATAATCAATAAATTGATCTAACAATACCAAGTTATTACAAAAAGGCACATGTAGTTATCATTGTTTGAGTAAAAAGGTCTTAACTAATTGGTATAACTTTTATAAATAACAGTGATCCTAGGTTACTGTTCTCGAATTAACATAGTGAACACTACCGAGTGCTAAACCGCTATATCTCAAACCTAAGATCTACTAACTATGAAAAAATTATCCTTACTCCTGATTACTTTTTGCGCGTGCTTACTGTATATTTCCTGTGAAGAATCCTCTGATACACCTGAGGGGTCTGATAATCAAAATACTAAACTGGAAGTTGACGAGATCGCTATTGCCAGAGAAGCTATACAGACCCCAGAAATTGTCTATTCCCTTGGAGATGATGCCGTTAACGCTGCCGCAGCTACCCTTTATCAAGCTGGTTTGGTTACGGGAACCCTGACTACTTCAGGTACTATACAAGAGTCTACCCAAGGATTTATTTACAATCCTCAACCGAACGATCGGCTGGTATATCAAGACAGAAATGGTCAAAACCTTGCGTCATTTATGTTTAACCGAATAGAAGGAACCCTCAATGGTGATGATCGGGATTTTCTCAACAACAGTCATCGCTTCGAATTTAGTGTTGAGGTTCCTGGGCAAGGAAATCTTGACATAGCGTCTATTAATGATGGTCAGGTAAGGTCCATTACGCTAGAGGGAACGGTGATGCATGAAGGCCAGGAGTATGAAGTCAATCTATTGATAGCAGGTACCTATTTTTTCAACGTGGATAACACAGGCTTTGAGCTTAGAATTGATGCTCAGTATACCGGAACTATCGTAGGGAATAATTTCCTAGAAGAAGTAGATGAGAATTGGAAATACAATAGCGTATCTGCTACAGGGGGCTTCTTCGCCGAGAATGTATTCCGAAGCTTTACCTCAGCCTGGACCGTGGGAGAGACCCGGTTTCAATATCAAAATGGCGTATTGCAAAGTGTATTCAGAGATGGAAGACCTACAGAGTGGGACGTCAATAACTCTCCCTGGAATGCTGAGGGTACGCTACTCGTCAATGGGCAACCTGTAGGTAATTTGACCATGGGCTCCGAAGGAAACTTCATCAAAGTTTGGCTGCAATTGGGAGAAGATAGGGAGGAGCTTATGAGTTGGAGGTTGTAATATTTCCTGGAATTTAGCGCAACAATATTATTTAAAACTATCATATAGAAATTTTGGTGTACACGACAGGATAGAACAAATTGAATAATGACATATTTAAATATGTCTAATCACTTAACTATCATTGATTGTATTAGTGTAATTGAATATAAACTGATAGGACATTCTAACATAAACTGCGATTCATAAACTATGAGGCTATTGAATGATAAGCTCAATGGTTATTTTATTCAATAGTAAATATTAAAATAACTATTTATTTTTATGTTAGAAGTTTGTAGCTTGTATTAAGTTTATAAACAGTATTGAATGTCCTATGAAAGTTATCAGTTTTGTTAATATGAAAGGAGGAGTAGGTAAGACTACGATGGCAGTCAACGTAAGCGACTGCTTAAATCGGGAGTTTAATAAAAAAGTACTCACTTTGGATATCGATCCTCAATTCAGTGCCACTCAATGTATATTTCCGACACAAAAATATGCAACATTTATCAACTCTGATAAGGTTGATACAACTATAAATGTTTTTGATCGAAACCCCAGAATTGTAGTCAATTCTGTTTCGGGTTCAAGGACCTTTAACAATAAACCTCTTGATGAAATTAAGCCTCAAGAAATAAGAGAAGGATGGCATGCTTTACCTACGAATTTATATTTATACGAGGTAGAGCTAAGACCAGGAGATGGCCTTGAATTCAGGTTAAGAGATTATATAGATACCTTGAGAAGAACCCAAAAATACGATTATGTAATCATTGATACCCCTCCTACACCTTCTGTTTGGATGACAAGTGCATTAATTGCTTCTGACTTTTATATAGTACCTATCAAGCCCGAACCTTTATCAGTTTCGGGGCTAACATTATTAGAGATAGTCATTCACAATTATAGACAAAAATACAATCTTAGTATAGAGTGTATAGGAATGGTGGTAAATATGATAGATGGGCGAGCTGTGCTAGCAAATGAAGCCTTAGCATATTATGAGAGCGACCCAAGGTTAGCAAGTCTCTTTTTTATTAGTAGAATACCAGCAAGAATAGACATTGCAAGATTTCAGCGTGAGAATAAACACATTATTGATGTGAATGACAAGATGTCCTCGGAAGCACTCAAAGACATTTGTAATGAATTAATATATAGAATTGATAAAAATGGAAGAAAACGTCAGAGAAAAGCTAGTTGAAGCAATCCAAATAATTGCTGAATCAAAGGAAGTGCTGACATCCGCACTTAATCCTATATCCTCAGATACCTCTAAAGGTGAGTTACTAGAAAAGCTACATTATCATCTTACTAAAAGAAATTTATTCAAATACAAAACTGAGCTTGCGCAGTTTGCTATGGATCATAATTTATCACGTTTAGCAAAGTCAACTTTAGCGAGTGGTGGGGTAATCAAGGTCATATTTGAGTCCTTTGATGCATCAGTGGATGATCTTAGAGCTGCTGTTAACAAATTAAGCATGATGCAATCTGTCAAAGTAAAAAAGACAGAAGTTAAGCGCAAACTCAAAACAACAAACAAGCAGCCAAACAAAAAAATCGAAAGTTGGGGGAATATTTTAAGAGAACATCATTTACCAAAAGATGAATGATCTATCAGAAAAAGATCTGGAGGCCTTGCTCAACTTTTTAAATAGTTATGAACTCAAACCCATACTCGAAAATGAAGGGTTAATTTTTACTGTAAAGCGAATTCACAGGGTATATTTTGGCTTGATTACCTTTATGGGTGAATTTGAAATGATATCAAACTCTGATAACCATTCAAATAAACTCGCAATAAACAACCTGAAATATTTAAGAGAAGTCTGCTCTGATTTAGGTCATGCATTTTTCTGCAATGTCCAGGGAACATATAAAGGGGCAGGAATGTTGTTGAGAAGTTCACTTGAAGGGTTATGGAAAGTTGTTATAAGCTCTAAAGAAAAAGTAATTTTTGGTAGACGTGATCATGGACATAAGTTAAAGGAAAGAGCTAAAAAAGCATATCTAAGAGATATATTCATTAAACAAATCTTAGATGAAATGTATGAAAATCACTATTCCCCATTAAGTGAGATTGTCCATACAACACACACCAAACAGATGGAACAAACCTCTGCACTGAATTATTTTCCAAAATTTGCAGAAAGTCATTCTCAAAAAGTAGAAACACATTTTGTCAAACTGTGTCAGTACTATACACTTATTTGTTGTCTTATATATAGAGAGTTTTTTCTCCAAATGCATCCAGCCAATCAGAGAATTGTGTTAAATGGTATTGCCCCCAATTATAGGTCTATTGTGTTGGGAGATGCTGTTTCCAAAGAAAATCATATTAAGAGTAGTTACAGAAATGTTACAGGTCAATCAAAACGGCGACGACGAAATAACTAGACAATAAGTATTGTATGTTAAGTCCAACCTCTTTTTAAATGTCACATATACCTATCAAATCATCCCATCTTTGAATTGCTAAGGAAACTTACCTAAATAAGATAAGTTAATTAAACAGACAAATATTCATCTAATGGATCACCTGGAAAAAGTTGAAATAACCAGTTCCAAGCAATTGAATGAGTGGCTGGAATCCCATCATACACAGAGGGAAAGTGTCTGGCTGGTTACCTATAAAAAGCACGTGGAGGGAAAGTATGTCTCTACATCTGAAGTATTGGATGAACTGCTATGCTATGGTTGGATCGATGGGGGCAGGAGAAAGTTGGACGAGGATCGCACGATGCAATTGATCTCACCTCGTAAGGCTCAACATTGGGCACAGAGCTATAAGGATAGAGCAGCTAAATTGGAAGAGGAAGGACGTATGCAAGCTGCTGGGAGGAGTGCGATTGAAGCATCTAAGCGTAAAGGACTGTGGAATTTCATGGACGATGTAGATGCATTAATTAAACCCGATGATCTTGTGAAAGCTTTGTCTGAACACCCTCCTGCGTTAGAAAATTTCGATGCATTTCCCGATGCGAGTAAACGATTTGTGCTCAGATGGATCAAACTGGCCAAAAAGCCTGAAACGAGAGCCAAACGCATCGCTCAAACGGCTGAGCTTGCAGCAAAGAATGAAAAAATTCCTGGAAGTTGAGTTATTGGTGGCACCTACAATAAGCTATTTCCACACTCTCCCTGTGTGGTCAATATGCCATCGTGTCCCTTGATCATCTGTAGCAGTTATTTCAAATGTGGCATCGCCCACATAAAATTTGGGTTCATATGAAGGACTACTTTCTGGAAGCGTAAATCGTGTAATGTCCTCAGAATATTGTCCATATTCCTGATAAAAAGATTTTTGCTGATAATAGAGTTGCCATAAAATCCATTTTATCCGATCTGCGTCTTTGGGTTGAAATTTATCTTGCTGCTGCCCATTTTCTGATGAGAATTGTACAATTCCCCAAGTCTCAGGTCTATGCATATCGATGCGACCTGTAGGAGACCATACCCAGTTGTCTGGAGGTAGGTTTCTATCCCTGGAAGCATCTTTTCGTTTCACATATTTTCCCTCAACGATATCAACTGTCCAATCTACCCGTGAAAAATTTACCTTCCATTGATCTCCAGGCTCAGGCATTCTTCGCCCAGGTGCTAGTTCTCTAAGTGCTGACCAGGGGAATGCGACCTCTAAAGACCAATATTCGTCTTCATCTGCAGGAGAATTAATCGTGCCTTGTATATGTACGGCAGTGGTTAGCCCTGGATTGTTCCAGTTGAACACGTTATTGGGGCCACGGCCTATATGATAGGGCCACAACATCAGTAAATCCCACACGGTATTATACGCATTCATCTCAAACTCATAATAATTGTGTCCATCTCCATCTGGATCAATGAATATTTCGAAATCATCATCTTGAAAGATAATCGTATCCCTTTGGCTGAGTGTAGCCCAAATGTGTGGCTCTTCCAATTGAGCAGCAAAGTAAAAATAAGTACTGTCCCACAACATCTTGACACGCGTACGATGTGCAGGTAAAGGTTTGAGCTCTCCTTCTATATCTACAAAGTCCTTCGTCCAGGGAGCCGATGCCCAGCTAGGGTCATCCAGTTTTCCATCAATTATTATGGGGGTAGAAGTTTGATAACAGAGGTATTGTTCAGGTACAAAAGGAATAGGATGTACGTAATTTACCTTTTGACCATATGCCATGATCACCTGAAAAAGCATGAAAATACAAAGACCCGTAAAAGAAAAATGTTTGGTAAGAAAGAGATTCATTCGTTTTTCCGGTAAGAAAGGAAAATTGTGCCTAAATCCAAACAGGTCTCAATCAAATTGAGACCCTAAAACAATTGGTGATGAAAAAGTTGGCGCTTCATAAGTTTTTATTCAAATATACCCATGGAAAGTACATTTAAAGTACTGGTATGCCTGTATTCATAAATTGTAGCTTAATTACATAGTTTATCTCCAACACCAAGAGGAAGTTTTTCACACACTTCATAAACTACCTGTACATTTAGAGAGACTGTAAGTTCAAGGTCTGCAAGCTTCCCGTTTGGAAGCGGATTACCTGACATTAAAAATGAAATTCCATCATTATTCAATCGGTTTACATGATCTTTTAAGCTTCCTCTCAAAAAATTTACTCCATCAGCTGCTAAAACCGCTTTTGTACCTATTACAGAAAAAAGGTCAAGGCCCAAAGTTTTTTTCTTTGCAACTATTACATCATCTTTGGTATCATCAGAAGCCAGGATGATTGCCTCCAACTTGTCTGCTTGATTAGTTTGATTTACGTTGTAAGATAGAGTTCCCCCATTGATGACAATATCTTTAATTTTTCTATCCCTGAACCGCTCTCCTGTAACAAAAAACAGACTTGAATATGGGTCTATCGCATCTATGATTTGGTCGGCGGTAATTTTTTGTGCTTCTATAAAGGTCTTAGACTCTTGTATTGAGTATACAAAATCAAATTGCTTAGTAACTACATATTCCTTGGTCTGGAACTCGTAGAATTCTGGAAAAAATAAGTCACAACCGGAAAAGGAGATAGATATTATAATAAAAAAAGTAGTCCAAAGTAATGTTTTTCGTCTCATGTTATTGTTTGTTTTGAAAGTTAAACCTAAAGCCTAAACCAGTCGATACAGAAATGGGAGGAATCAATTGTCCAGCGACATGCAATTGGAATATGCTTACCTGTAGATTGGCACCCAATTCTGCTTGTAATGGGTTTGATGGTGAAAGTTGAATATTGACTTCTGAAGGGGCTCCTTCAGTATCATCTGGATATGTTACTTCCATTTCTCCACCGACATATCCCAACGACAAATAGTACCCTAGCATTTTTTGTGTTTGACCCACTTGCAGGGAAAGATGATAGTTACTGGATTCTAGAACATCTTTTAAGTTTAGGGATTGCCCAAAAAAGCCTACCGAAACAGATACAGGTAGTTCTGGAAAGTATCGGCTTACCTCATGACGAACTCCTAATCCAATGAAATCTAAGTTTCCCAGATCTTCACCTAAATCAGCAGCAAAATATCTGAAAGATAATTCTGTACCCCAAATTCCTCCAATAATAGCATGGGGAAAAGCTAAGGGTAAATACTCCATATCCAGACCCCCCGGAAATATATAACTGGTTCCATTCTCTCCATCTACAATTACAGATTCAATATTTCCGGTAATTGTAGGTACAATTTCAGTCATTTCAGGTTCAAATATTTCAGGAGTTGTGGCAAGAAATGTCTTGTCTGATTGAGTGGGAAATGACGTGGAAAGGGTAACACCAATTTCAAAGTATATTTCATCTCCAATGGCTGCTTTCCGATATAAACCCGTATGTAAGTCCTGGAAGATAAGATCTGTGAGAGGCTGAATATAACCAGATGCATTTTCACCTGAATAGGCACTCACGTATTCTTCTAAAGGTTGAGCTATGAGACAATTCGTTATTGTATTTAAAATACCTATAATGATGAGTACAATACATTTGAAAAGTTTCTCTTTCATAATTACTTTTTACCAAAGCAATCAATTTTATCTGTGTAAAAACATCACTAAAGTGATGATTTTTCAAAATCATGATTTATGGTGAACACTCACTGAAAATGGTGAGTGGTAAAATGTGTCAGGAGGAAATGAGGCCATTTTCAAATGCATATCTGACCAAGCCAGCGGTATTTTTAACCTGGAGTTTATACAGAAGGTTTTTTCTATGTGTTTCAACTGTATTGATGCTGATACTCAAATGGTTGGCTATTTCAGAACTGGTATACTCTTCAACGATTAGTGCTAAAATTTGACGCTCTCGTTTGGAAAGAGGGATATGTTGTGATGTATCTTCCAGATCCTCTTGGCTATCCTTCATCAGTGATTCCATGACAGTCTGAGATATGTCAGCAGAGAAATATCTTTTACCTGAATAAACTTCTTGGATTGCTGTAAATAATTCTTCTTTCCCCGTGTTTTTTAATATATACCCATCAGCACCTAATTTCAGTACTTTTCTGATCATATTCATATCGTGATGCATACTTAACATGATAACCTTAATTCCAGGATAATGTGTCTTTAACAGTTTTAAGGTTTCAATGCCATCAAATTTTGGCATTTTAATGTCAAGTAGTATAATATCAAGATCCTTTCCCAAAATTTTATTCATCAACTCCCGCCCATCACCAGCTGTAACAATTATTTTACATTTGGGATTTAGTTCTAGCATCGATATTATCCCATCTATAAACATGCGATGATCGTCTGCAATTGCAAGAGTAATAGAACTTGTTTCATTCATAAAAGAAATTTAACCAAATTTTTTGGAACTTAGAGAGAAAGTCGCTCAACAGAATGATATGAAAACCACTTGTTATCTAATTACCTATGCTATTCTGTTTTTCGGTACATATAATAAAGCAGAAACTCAAACCAGAATAGATACACTTCAAGCTCAACTAGATACGCTTAGACAAGATAGTAATAGGATTGGAGCATTATTAGAACTGGGGTTCTGGCTAAGAAGAAATGATCCTGAAGAGGCTTTAAATTCTGCAATAGAGGCCCTTCAACTGTCTAATAAGACTCAAAGACCAAAGGATCAAATCCGTAGCCTGCTGAATATGTCTGATATCTATCTTGATCAAGGATTCTATGAAAAAGCCGACAGTACCATACGATTAGCACTGAGCCTGAGTCTCAGCCATGGGGTAGAAAAAGGGACTGCTGATAGCTATTTTAACTTATCAATCTTACGATCAGAGAAAGGAGAATACGTAGCATCAAATGATGCCGCATTAGCCGGGCTGGAAATATATCTCCGTCAAAACATTTTGAAAATGGTTGGAGCAAGCTATGAAAATATAGGCCTGAATTATCTGAGTCTTAAAAACTATGATAAAGCGATTGAGAATTATAAAAAGTCCCGGCATTGGTTTAGAGAATCTTCAGAACAGAGAGGAATTTCGTCCAGTGATCTCAATATTGGAGGAATATTTCTGGAAATGGGAAAACTTGATTCTGCCAGATATTATTTTGAGCATGGATTACAGATTGCAATACATACACAAGCTAAACGTCTTGAGGCTTGGCATTTGCAGGCATTGGCTGAGATAGCTATAGAAGAGTCGAAATACAATGATGCCATTCGAAAACTTCAAGATGCCTTAACCATCCAAGAATCCATGGGCGATAGGCATAGTCAAGTAGGTACTTTTATCCAAATTGCAGAGGCTTTATTACAGAAAAATGATTTTCGGAGAGCTGAAGCATTGCTAACAAAAGCTTTGGCATTAGCTCAAGACATCCAATCCCAACCACTTATAAAAGACGTTTATCAATCTTTGGCAAATCTATATGCATCTATGGGACAATATCAAAAGGCATATGGATTTCAACAACAATTTGTTTACATGCAAGATACGCTATTACAATATGAAAATAGAAAGATAGTAGCAGAAATGGAGCAACGTTTTCAAAGTGAAAAACAGAAAAAAGATCTTGCTATTAAGGATCTGGAACTAGAGAGGAATGCCGCTGAATTAAAGAAGAAAACATATATTAACCAGTTACTGGTGGCAGGGCTAATAGGTGTTTTTTTGTTGGCAATACTATTAGCTGTAGTGTTGAGACAAAGATGGATAGTACTTCAGCTTAAATCAGAAAGGGAAAAGGAAAACTTGCTGAAAAAGGAAAAGGAGGCTGCAATAGACGCTTTTATGTCTGGGCAAGAATTGGAAAGGAAACGAATCGCGGAAGAGTTACATGATGGGTTAGGAGGCACATTAGCTAGCATCAAACATAGCCTGATCTTAGCCACTGAGTCAACGGTAAAAAAAGGTAAAATCTCAGATACAATTCAGGAAGTGGATCTGGCTTGTACAGAACTGAGGAACATTTCCCATAATCTGATGCCAGTTGATATTGAAGATCTATCTTTTCGGGAGTGGTTGACATCGTTTATAGACAAGCAAAAAAGTATTCAAAATACTTCAATATTATATCATTTTTATGGTGATGAATCTTCTCAGGCACTACCTAATAATATCAAATTGGCTTTGATCAGGATACTTCAGGAGTTGATGTATAACATACAAAAACACGCACAGGCAAATGAAATCAATATTATGGTTACTTTGATGGACGATGAGATAAATCTATTAGTGGAGGATGATGGGGTAGGATTTTCTCAAGATCAAAATGTAACAGGGATTGGATTAAAAAACATAGAGTCCAGAGTGCAACTACTGGAAGGATCTTTCGAACTTGATTCGCAACTTGGAAGGGGGGTAATAGCGAATATTACAATTCCTTTGACAAAAAAATTAATAGCTAGTTAAATTATGTTGAGGCAATATTGTTATTCTGATAATATGAACACGCAACCCACTATTATCTAAGTAATCGATTCATCATTTAGCGTTTATATCTTTAAACAAACAAAAACTATATACCCCATGAGTAAAAGAAGAACCTTTGTAAAGCATGCAGCAGGATTATTGGCGGGGCTAGGCTTGAGTGCCAATCAACTTCAGAGTAAAGACGCTTCCCATATGTCTACCTCAATCAAAAAAGTACCTGCCTCAAACGCCGACTACCCTAATAATCCCCTGGTAATATTTGATAATTTCCATGCAGGAAACAGGCGTTCCTATTCTTGGAAGGCCAAGTTTGCCGCAGCGCAGGCTGCGGGCTTTGATGGATTTGAGTTTGCAGTAGTCGATCCGGCATCTGATAGCTGGAAGGAAGCCATGGATCTTGTACCTGATACAAATTTCAATTTATGGGGATTTCACTGGACGACAAGAGCTGTAATTGACAGAAATGCAGATAACATAGAGGCCGAAATTGAAAAGATCATCTCCAATGTTGAGACTTGTGCAAAATCTCCCCTTAAGCCTTATATGACCTTATCGTTAAGCGGCACAGATGAATTAGGAGGGCCCACGATCCATGAAAGAGGGTCTGCAAAAGCGGAAGACAGGCATTGGGAGAGGGCGTATAAGATCATTGCTGCATATGATAAAGCCTGTGCAGAGCACAATGTCAAAGGGTCATTATATCCACATATCAACTGGATCTGCGATACGCCACAATCCGCCATCAAAATATTGGACGGCGCGAATGCTAAGACGGTGAGTTCGGCCTTCTGTTCACACCATTGGTATGCCAATAAAGCTTCTGATGAAGTGGATGAGGTATTTGCCTATCCACGCATGAAAGACCTTAAATATGTAGTCCTGACAAATGGTGTCTTTACAGACAGTAGTTTTCAGGCCGTTCGATTTAACGAAGGTCAGATCGATATGGCCTGGATGTTAGCCAAGCTGTATGAATTGGGTTATGATGGTCCTATCTCCTCACAAGGATGGCAAATCGGTGGAGATCCATACATCTCCTGCAAGCGTTTTGTAGAAACGATGAGATCTTTGAGGAACCGGTTTATCGAGCAACCTGAGTTGTATCCTTTGGTGTAATTATTGTTCAGTATTTTTAGACATTAGAAGCTATTGTACCAGAAGAAAAGAATAGATGATACTATCGTTCTAATCCATTCTGTTAGTTATATTTTTTAAATGGCAATACTAATTCATAAGTACTGGATATGGGGATTGGGAGGAATTATGCTCTTAGCTGGAGTCATGCTGTGGTGGAAGTCAAGAAGAATCAAGGCATATCCTTATATGGACCAACCCATAGAGGCGATCAACTACTGGTTAGGCTATTATGAGGATACTACATATCAGGAAGAGGGATTGTTGGGAACGATTCCTCTTTCAGATTCTGTATTCGTGCTGGATACATACAAAGAAATGGAATCCAGTAGATTACAGCTAATTGAAGATATGGCACATATCCAACTCACGTTTGCGTTTCGACATGCTGCTCCCCATGTAGAAAGCAATACCCAGCCCTGGCGCATTGCCAATCAGGGGGGGATATTGCTGGGGAATGAAATTCCCATAAGAATTATCGAAACAAAGGATAAACAACCCATTATGTTGGGTAAAGCAATATCTTCTCGAACTCATAACTTCGAATTTCACTGGGAAGGGTACAAGGGGTTAGCCCAGCTTCCCTCAGGTCAATACGAATTGATCATAGAAGTAGCAAAGGCAGATATCCCTCAAAGCAAACGATCTCTGGTGAAAAACATATTTTCTCCTTCTTATTATCCTGAATACAGGTTGCATATTGAGATACCCTGATAGCTTCAGATAAAATAAATCGCTTAGATCTGTAACCAATATGTAATGAATCCAATATAAATAAAAAAGAGTATCGGCATTAAATACGTATTTTTATCAAAAATAAGAAGCATGGAAGCAGAGTTGGAAAGAAGAACGATATCAACAGAAGAATACCACAAAATGTGGGAAGTAGGAATATTGGGAGAAGAAGAACGGGTAGAGTTAATACAAGGTGAAATTGTAAACATGAGTCCAATTGGAAGTAAGCATGCTGCTTGTGTAAAAAGAATAAATGCATTATTTTCTTCTATGATTGGAGATAAAGCAATCATTGGAATTCAAGATCCTGTAAGTTTAGACGACTATTCAGAACCCCAGCCCGATATATCCATTCTTAAGCCCTCAGAGGATTTCTATAAGGATCGACATCCTTACGCGGAGGACACCCTATTATTAATAGAAGTTGCAGATACTACCGTTGAAAGTGATACACATATAAAGATTCCCCTGTATGCCAGAGCAGGAATTCCTGAATGTTGGGTAATTGACCTTAATCTGGGAGATATTATCATCTATCAATATCCTCTCTCAGGTGTATACAGATCGAGGACAATTGTAAAAAACAATGAAGAGATTACATTGTCACTTCTTGGGCATACCATAAATACACGAGATATACTAGGTTAGTTAGAGGACGACTCACTTCTAGGTTACTCAGGTCCTCCGTCATTCGCCCAACACGAGATCAATCGAATTTCAGCATCCGTTAAACTTGTACTCGTCCCCGGTGGAGGCATTGTACGATCTGCTGTCCTGGTTTGGATCAATACTGCTCGACTTAAGATCTCCGAGTCATTATTGTAGTCTGGTATATCATTGCGATTTCCATTATGACATCCAGATATGGCACAATTGGAAAGAATGATCCCTCTAATATTTCCCAATGTGATCCCTGTTGCGATAGATTGATCTAACGTTTCAATGCAGTTGTTCCCATCTCTCATAGATATCTGATGCAATCCAGCCTGGAGTTGTGTAAAATTATTGGAAGACGTAAATGGCCCAACATCTATACGATATGCGTAATTACCTGCTCCACCCAAGGCTTCTACCGTAACTTCACCTGTTGCATCCTCACATCCAGAATTACTCACTTCAGTTACTGTCAGCATCAATGTTCCATCGCAAATGATTATAGGTTCTTCTTCTTCACTACAGGAGAGTAGGATAAGGAAAGCTATACAACAAGGGAAAAGAAATTTCATGAGAAAGAAAATATAGGTATTAACACAAATGATATTAAGTGAGGGGTAGCTTTAGAAAATGGAATCTCACCTGATATTTTACGATCTAATGTTAATAGAAATCTGCTGATCCACTGTTAGGTATCTGTGATACAATGATTAAACTTGGTTGGCATTGAAATGAGTAAAAGCGATGGTCCCATCCATCG
>CAZZEC010000108.1:0-20411 GCA_964652565.1 uncultured Bacteroidia bacterium | reverse complement strand
AATTCCACCCAATGCCTGGCTTTCCCCTCTGTAAAATGTTCAATCTGGTGCCTGCAACTAAACCCACAAGCTACCAATCCGGCATCTTTATCAAGGTTCCGTATCGAGGGGAATAGCACACGCTCCCCCATTTTCTCAGAAAGGTGATAGTGCTCCTTCTCATATCCAAAAGATCCTGCCATCCCACAACAGGCGCTATCCCAATCCTCTATCTCCACCTTTCCATCTAATAACGCTTTCATAGAATCGGTACCATATAATGCTTTTTGATGGCAATGACCGTGTATGGCAATTTTATCGCTATCAACAGTAAATTTCACGTGATCCAATTTTCCAGCAGCTTTCTCTTTTGACAAAAATACATCTATCATCATGATCTGCTGTTTAAGCCTGTTAGCCATCTCATGATCGTCTATCATATCCGGTAGATCGTCCTGTAAGGCAGATGTACAACTGGGCTCACATACGATAATCGGTATACCTTTTTTCAAATACTTATCAAGTTGTTGAGCTACAATAGTTCCCGCCTTTTTCGCCTCTCTGAGAAATCCATGAGAGATTGCAGGTCTCTGACAACATCCTACAGCCGCTACTTCTACATGATAGCCACATTGCTCTAATACGTGAAGTGCCGCTTTCCCAACCTGTGGTTCATAGTAATTCAGGTAAGTATCGGCAAACAGAATGACATGGGGATCTTTTAACGCTTTGCCATTTGAGTTGGGACGCTTGCGATACCAACTCATAAATGTTTCTGAAGCATATGTTGGCAGTGTCCTTCTTTTATCAAATCCTACACGTTTTTCTAGCGTATTTCTAAACCAACTGGAAGCCTGTAAGCGATTCATCATCTTGGCTAGTCCCCCTGCAAATCTCGCTGCTGCCTTAGGAGCATCCTTAATCATTCTATCCCTCAGTGTGATGCCCTTCTGGTCAAAATACATCTGCTGAACCTCGCTTTTGAGTTTAGCCATATCCACATTACTCGGACACTCTGATTTACAGGCTTTACATGAAATACATAATTCCAATACTTCTTTCATTCTTTCACTCACCAACCCTTCCCCATCTAATTGTCCAGACATAGCTAATCTAAGTGCGTTGGCTCTGCCTCGGGTTGAATGCTCTTCATCCCTCGTGACTTTGAAGCTCGGACACATTGTACCCCCCAGCATTTTTCTGCATTCTCCTACTCCCGTACACATATGGACAGCGTCTGTGAAACTCTTATCTTCCCGATATTGATAAATAGAAGATAACGACTGATCCTGATACGTGCTCCCATAGCGTAAGTGTTGATCAATCGGAGGCGCATCTACGATTTTGCCCGGATTCATTCGATATTCAGGATCAAAGATCTCTTTCACCTCCTTTAAGGCTGCATACAATTCGGGGCCAAAAAATTCTTCATTAAAATAACTTCTTACCAATCCATCTCCATGCTCCCCACTCCAAGATCCCCCATAATGCTGTACTAGTTTAAATACATCTTCGGCAATGGCCTTAAAACGGGCAATATCTTCTTCCTGCCGAAGATCCAGTATTGGGCGTAAATGAATCACTCCTACGCTTGCATGGGCATACATCGCTACTTCTGTCTGATGTGTATGACATACTTCTAATGCTTTCTCTATGTATTCGGGTAATACTTCAGTAGGAATTCCAGCATCTTCAATAAAAGCTAAAGGTTTCTTATTACCTTTGATTCCCAACATTAGCCCTAGTCCCTTTTTCCGAATCGTCCAGACATCTTCATACTTAGCACCTTCTGGAAATAATGGATAAGCATACCCCATATTAAGCTTTTTGAGGTGTGCGATCATCTCCTTAGGTCTTTGCATGACATCTTCCTGTGTATCACCATAAAATTCTACAATGAGAATCGCAGCTGGGTCCCCTTCAATAAATTGACTATGGCGCTGTGTCGTAAGATTTTTCCTACTCAGGTCAACTACAGTATGATCCAGAATTTCTATGGCTGAAGGACGAAAAGGAAGCATTTCATTGACGGATCGAATTGCCTCCAGGATTTCGTGATAGTGAACCACACATACTGATTTGTATTCCGGGAGTGGCTCCAGATTGATCTTTGCTTCCAAAGTAATGCCTAGCGTACCTTCACTACCTGTCAACAATTTGCTGAGGTTCCAATGGTCCGTATATACAAACTCATCCAGGTTATATCCACTCACTCTCCGCATGACCTTAGGGAAACGTTCAATTATTGCTTCCTTATGCTGAGCAATGAGTGCTTGAAACCTACGATATATTTCTCCTTCTCGAGTTTCTTGTGTTGCAATAGTTTGGTAGGTCAAGGGGTCTTTCTCTCCAAGCTGTAACTTCGTTCCATCTGCTAACGCAATATTCAACTCGATCACATGATCTACGGTTTTGCCATATAGGATGCTTTTCGTACCCGAAGAATTATTGCCTATCATACCCCCGATATTGGCCCTGCTAGATGTTGCTGGATCAGGGGCAAAGTGAAGTTTATAAGGTTTTAACAAATCATTCAGTTCATCCCTTACCAGGCCTGGTTGGACTCGTGCCCATTTCTCTTCTACATTTAATTCAAACAGTTGATTCATATACTTTGAAAAATCCATTATCATGGATTCTCCCACAGTTTGGCCAGCAAGACTTGTCCCTCCACCTCTGGGGAGTAACGTGAGCTGGTGCTCATTTGCGTACTTTAATGCCAACAACACATCTGCTTCATCTCTGGGCAGAACTACCACCTTGGGCTTTATTTGATATACACTTGCATCTGTAGCATACATCCCCAATGAGGTGATATCTGAAAGAATCTCTCCTTTGAAACCGTTAATCTCAATGTTTTTTATAACTTCCTTTACACTCATATTAAGTAGTAGTAGTTAATGCTGAATTGATTAATCCATGATATCTTTTAATGCCGATAGCAATACATGCACATGATTGACATTTGCACTTTCACCCATCAGGCCTATTCTCCATATTTTACCTGCAAATTTACCCAACCCACTCCCTACCTCGATATTATAATCATCTAATAGCCTTTTTCGAACCATTGCTTCATCTATTCCTTCGGGTAAAATCACAGAATTTAACATGGGTAATCTGTAATCCTCATGTACCAGAAATTGAAATCCCATTTCCAACAGGCCTTCTTTCAAAGCTTGATGCGCCTTTTTATGTCTTTGGAATCTATTTTCTAAGCCTTCTTCCAATACCAGTCGGTAAGCTTCTCTCAATGCGAACATACTCGAAACAGGCGCAGTATGGTGGTAGGTTCTCTTTGAACCTGCCCAGTAATTTTTCACTAAATTGAGATCGAGGAACCAACTTTGTACCTTTGTCTTTCTGTTTTCCAATGCTTCAACTGCTCTTTTACTAAAAGATACAGGAGACAATCCTGGGGGAGCACTTAGGCATTTCTGAGTGCCAGTATAGATTGCATCAATTCCCCATTCATCCACTTTCACTTCTGTCCCACAATAGGATGTAACAGTATCTACAACAAATAATGCTCCTGCATCATGTGTCATTTGACTGATTTCAGTTAATGGTTGAAGCACTCCGGTAGATGTTTCGGCATGTACGATGGCCACAAGCTTGGGGTTTGACTGCTCCAAAGCTTCTTTGACTTGTTCAGGCCGAATATGCTCTCCCCAGGGAGATTCTACTTTGATCACTTTTGCCCCACATCTTTCTACAATATCTGCCATTCGATTACCAAATACACCATGTATGCAAATGATCGCCTCATCTCCAGGTTCTAACAGATTTACCAAGCAAGTTTCCATCCCAGCACTACCTGGAGCCGAAACAACAAATGTAAGATCATTTTGAGTCTGAAATGTATGCTGGGCCATCTCCTTGATATCATCCATGATCTCTACGAATTCTGGGTCCAGATGACCTATAAGCGGAGTAGACATAGCTTTGAGTACACGTGGATGTACATCACTGGGACCAGGCCCCATTAAGATCCTTTGACTGGTATTGAGTTCATGTTGTATTGCCATAGTAAAAGGGAAAGAGTTGAAAATGGTTAATAGTCAATAAAAGTACGGGATAGCTATTTATCCTTTTGAACATCACAAAATATCTATAATAATCATACTAATTCCAAACTTCCTAAATAGGCCTTCACTTCCCATAGCCTATACTACAATTCGCAGTGTTGACAATACGATTCACCTAGATTTTCAGACCCCATTTGCCTCTAAAACGTGAATATAGTATCAACTAAATGGCAAATGCACCAAGTTTTAAAAATAACTCATTATTAATCAACTCTAATCATAAAGTCTAAAAATTGAATGATCATTAAGCTATAGATTACTAGCCATTCATAATTCTAGTGCATTTGCGCTGTATCAACTATTGATCTTAAGTCAACCTTAAAAATTTAACACATGACAACCAAAATTACTGCCGTCATATTGATCCTATTATCATTTACTACAGCCTTTTCCCAGGACGTAACGCAAATTATTAGAGGTGTTGTGATGGATAGGCAAGCGGAAACTCCCTTGGTAGGTGCCACGGTAAGGGTATTGAATACAGATCCTTTAATTGGTGCGTATACAAATGAACAGGGAATATTTACGCTCAATAATGTACCTATTGGAAGGCAGGTTATTACTGTCTCATTTTTAGGCTATGAGTCTATAACTATACCAAATATCCTTGTTACTGCCGGTAAGGCCGTTCAATTAGATATATCCTTGGAAGAATCTATTGTACAAGCTGCTGAAGTAGTGATTACAGGTACTACCAGTAAAGATAAAGCACAAAATGAACTGGCAACAGTTAGTGCCAGAACCTTTAGCCTAGAAGAGGTCACTCGGTATGCCGGTGCAAGAACGGATGTCGCTCGAATGGCAAGTAATTTTGCCGGTGTAAGCACTCCTGATGACTCCCGAAATGACATAGTCATTAGAGGTAATTCTCCCACAGCCGTACTCTGGCGCCTGGAGGGTATCCCAATTCCCAACCCCAACCATTTCGCCACATTAGGAACTACAGGTGGTCCTGTAAGTGCATTGAATACCAATCTTTTGAAAAATTCCGATTTTCTGACAGGTGCATTTCCAGCAGAATATGGAAACGCTCTGGGAGGAGTATTTGATTTAGGGTTTAGAACAGGTAATCCGGATGATTATGAATTCACCGCTCAGATTGGAGCGTTTAGTGGTGCCGAATTCATGGCCGAGGGGCCTATGAATAAAAAGAACGGAGGTTCTTTTGTAGCCAGTTATCGCTATTCCTTTGTGGGAATAGGAAGTTCACTGGGAATCCCTATAGGTACAGAAGCAGTACCCAACTATCAGGACTTTTCCTTTAATGTAGACCTGGGATATGGCAAAGCTGGCAGATTCACATTATTCGGGATTGGGGGTATTAGCAGCATAGATTTCCTGGGAGATGAAGTGGAAGAAGATGACTTATTTGCCGACCCCAATGCAGATGCGTTCCCCCGCTCACAGTTTGGGGTGATTGGCCTTAAGCACAATATTTTATTAGGTAATGATGCCTATATCAGAACGATACTTTCTGCCTCGATTGAACGCAATGAATACAATCAGGATAATTTCCTGGATAATGGAGATAAATTTCGCTCAGTAGAATCAGAAAACTCAACCCAGAGAACAAGTATTTCCTCATACCTCAATAAGAAGTTCAGTGCAAAGTTCACGATGCGCACAGGAATACTGGCAGAATTTTATAACCTGGATATATTCACAGAAGATAGAGACAATCGCCCTGATGTAAATGGAGATGGCCTTCCTGACTGGGTTACAGTACAAGACTTTGAAGGGAATATGGGACTGTGGCAAGCGTATGTACAAGGTCAATACAAGATCAATCCCAAATTAACGCTAAACGCTGGCGTTCACGGTCAATATCTGGATCTCAATGATAAGTCCATTGTAGAACCTCGCCTGGCGGTGAATTGGAACTTCCTCCCACAGCATACCCTATCTCTTGCCTATGGACTACATAGTCAAATTCAGCCCTTACCTATCTATTTTTTCTCAGAACAAGTAGAAACGGGAGTATTTGTCAATACTAATGAAGATTTGGACTTTACGAGAAGTAATCATTATGTGATAGGTTATGATTACAAGCCTGCAGCTAATTGGAGATTAAAACTCGAAGCTTATTATCAGGATATTTCTCAAGTCCCTGTAGAATCTGTCCCCAGTAGTTTTTCCGTACTTAATGAAGGAAATGATTTTGTCTTCCGCGAAAGAGGATCGTTAGTCAACGAAGGGGTCGGTACAAATTATGGCTTGGAATTGACCATTGAAAAATTCTTTAGCAAGGGATACTATGGGTTACTTACTACAACGCTTTATGATTCCCAATACGAAGGTAGCGACGGCATTGAACGAAATACGGCATTTAACAACGAATACATCTTTAACATCCTTGCCGGAAAAGAATGGAAAGTAGGAAAGGAACAAAGAAACGCTTTTACCTTTGATATGAAGTTTACTACAGCGGGTGGCAGATATATCACTCCGATAGATCTTGAAGCCACCCGCGCAAACTTCGGGAGAGAAGTATTTGATGAAGCAAATGCTTTTAGCATACAAAATGACCCTTACCTTCGCTTAGACACGAAATTTGGGTTTAGGATCAATAGTGCTAAAAAACAACTCTCTCATCAATTCTATATAGATCTTCAGAATGTGACCAATAATGAGAATGTGTTTATACAACAATACAGTGAGTCCCGGGATGAAGTAGTACAACTCAATCAAATTGGCTTCTTCCCTGATATATTGTATCGTCTTCAATTCTAAGATATTCTTTTCCTTGTCCACATGTTAGTCCCTCGCTTAAGCGAGGGACGCATTTTGTCAAAAATTTCTATACTTTTAGGTAAAATCTATTGTATGAATGATAAATGGCTACTCGCATTTGGGATTCCCATAATTGGGGTTATTTCGTTTTTCGTTTTCAAGTTTGATGGATGGGATCAGGTAGGCCTGAGAAGTATCCCAGAATTGGGGGTATCAATGATAATGACCTCAATTATCTGGTTTGGGAATAGATTCATCTGGTTCAAATTCTTGCAATATTATCCTGGATTTCATAATACCTTTCGAAGGTTACTTCGACAAATACCTTCCAGTCTTATTTATACGATCAGTGTTAATATTATTCTACTATTCATACTCGTTCCCAACTTCAAAGATGTTAAAACGTACATGCCTAATGTCCCCTGGTATATAAGCTGTAATTGGTTTTCAGTATTCATGGCATCTTTAGTCTTAGCTATCTATGAAAGCAGATACTTTTTTGATGAATGGAAAAAAAATATCCAAAAGGCGGAGGCATTAGCCCACGCACACACTCAAACTCAATTTGAGGCACTGAAAAAGCAGCTTGACCCTCATTTTTTATTTAACAGTTTAAATACGCTTGCTTCTCTTATAGATATCAAAAATAAACAAGCACAACTCTATTTGGAAAGATTGTCTGATGTGTATAGATATGTGTTGGAGACCAGAAATAAGTCTACGGTAACTGTAGAGGAAGAACTACAATTCCTGGAAGCTTATGTTTATCTTATCAAGGTAAGATATCGAGACAACATCGTCATTCATCAACATATTCCTGCCGAAATTCAATCTACCCATATCCCTGCATTAAGCCTTCAGATACTCGTAGAAAATGCCATTAAGCACAATATTATATCACAACACCGGCCCCTGCATATAGACATAAAGCAAGAGGGAGATCATATTATTATTGTTAATAATAAGCAAATCAAACAGACGTTAGGTATTTCGACCAGGATAGGTTTACAGAACATAATAGAACGATACCAACTACTCGACTATCAAAATGTAGAGGTATTGGATTCCGACGCTACATTTACGGTAAAACTTCCCATTCTTAAGCCTGCTTAATCATGAAAGTGCTGATCATAGAGGACGAATATCCTGCGGCAGAAAGATTGACAGAACTGATCTTGTCGCTGGATGACTCATTGGAGATAGAAGCAGTGCTGGATAGTATTGAGAGTGCTAGTAATTGGCTTGAGACCCATAGACCTCCAGCACTCATCTTCTCTGATATTCAACTATCTGATGGATTAAGTTTTGAAATATTTAATCAAACCAGGGTCCAAAGTCCCATCATCTTTACCACTGCATATGACGAATATGCTATACAAGCATTTAAAGTCAAAAGTATTGACTATTTGCTAAAGCCAATTAAGTTTCAAGAACTTTCCGACGCTGTCCAAAAGTATTATAGAATGCAGCAAGAGTTTAGTCCTGTGGATTTACATGAAAAAGTAACCTCTATTTTATCCCAATTTCAAGCAACACCCAGTTCTTATAAGAAAAGATTTCTTGTATCTGGTAAAGATGAACTCATTCCCATTTCCATTGACAAGATAGCCTATTTCTTTACAAGACATGAAGTCGTATACCTCATGACTGTAGAGGGTAACAAATTTGCACTGGATTATACTTTAGATCAATTATCAAACATCTTACATCCAGATGTATTTTTTAGAATAAACCGGCAGATGATATGTCATATCCAAGCGATAAAAAGTATTCATCCTTATTTCAATGGAAGATTGAAATTACACCTTACTCCTTCTGTAAATGATCAAATGATTGTCAGTAGAGATAAAGCCAAAATTTTCAAATCCTGGTTGGATGGGGAGCAGTCATAAAAAGGGAATATTCTATTCACCGCTTGGTGCGAATCTCAATCACACCGCTGGCCCCCATCATGCCGTACCTCGTAGTAGATACTGCATCTTTTAACACCCTAATAGATGCTATCTCATACCCATTGAGTTGAGAGACTGCATCGTAAGATGTACCTACTACTGATCCATCCAAAACGTACAGAGGACTTGGGTCACCCGAAATGGTACTCAACCCTCTTACTCTTACCTGTACATTGTCCCCCGTACCCGAAACAATCAATCCAGGAGTTCTTGTTAATATCTGTGCAAGCGAAGCATTATCGGGATATCGACTGGAAGATTCCTTTTCTTCCTGAGTCTTTGCATAACGTGAACTACTACAATTCCATGTACTCAATGCTCCCAAAAACACTAAAAAAATCACAAGTTTATTCATGGTAGTTTCAGTTAAACATGCAAAAATCTATTTTGCGCGTAATGAAATATACATATTTTTTACTAAACTACTTATCCCATAATGCCCATTTGTTCCATTAAAAATGTTGCATTTAAATTTTGTGAGATCCCATCTCTCAATTTGTAATCAAATTGTAACTGATCTCCATCAATTTGAATCTCAAAGCACTTGTTGAAAATATTCTCAGGATATTCATCGGCAAGTGTTCCCAGGGATAAATCATGCGTTGCAACCAACCCCATACCTCCCATAGCCATCAGTCTCTCAACAAATTTCCTGGACCCTGTCTGTTTATCACGGGAATTCGTACCTCTCAACATTTCATCTATCATTACAAAAGCCGGACTTTGCGTTTCCAACCGATTTATGATGTGTTTAAGAATATTGAGTTCTGCTAAAAAATAAGAAGTATTACTGGCCAGAGAATCAGTCGTACGCATACTGGTCAATAAAGGCATAGGAGAAATTTTGAGTTCCCTTGCACATACAGGAGCTCCGGCAATAGCTAATATAATATTAACTCCAATAGCCCTCAGAAAGGTACTTTTGCCAGCCATATTTGCTCCAGTGACCAACCAAAAAGTACCACTCTGCTTTAATACGATATCATTATCTATTCGGGTACTCGATTCAACCAGGGGATGTCCTAACGCTTTGCCTTCTATAATAAATTCATTATGGATAATTTCAGGCCAACAAAATGCTGGATTATTATTAGCGATTCTGCTGAGGCTTAATAGCATGTCAAAAGTACCCATGGTCTGAAACCATTCTTCTACATGATTGCCATACATGTGTTTCCATTTTTCCAACTTCCAAACTACTCGGATATCCGAGAGAAACATCCCGTTTAACATAATCGCAACTATTGAATTTAATCGCTGATCAAATTGAAGGGAAATGTTACCCAATTTATCAATAATATAGCTTGAGGGAGTATCTTGGTGATACAGTTTTTTTTGAAGAGAATAGATGTATGTATTTTCGCTCTTAAATGATTCTACATAAGAAAACAAACTACTGTATTTAGCTAATATTCCAGATTTTTTACCTACTTGAGCATGTATAGGGTTGGTATATTTCATCCGCATGCCAGCAATCCCTAATTGTAATAAAAAGAGGAGAGAAGGTATTTGGATGGGGATAGAAAACCCTATCCCGGGAATAAATTGTAAAAAATACCCCAAAAATGAACATATAAACGCAGCTGGTATACCCCACATGATCCATTGCCATTTAGTGCTGCCATAATAGATATGCGGTTCTTTTAACCAGAGAAATAATTGATCAAGGTCCTCTTTGGTCTCGCTGTGTCCCATTCCCAACGCTTGAAAATACTGTGCCCATTCTAAGTTGTACACGAGATCCCTTACTGCACGTTGTCTTGTTTCAATATCCTTATAGTTTAATGTGGGGTACATCAGTGCCTCAGCAAGCTGCTTTCTACCGTGATATGTCACGGTTCTATTGATATACTGATAAAGAGAAAAGTCTCCAAAAACATCCAAATCATAGGAATAATCATGTGTTGAATCAATGAACTCTTCTCCACTTTGAAATTTGCTATAATCGCCCTCCAGGGCTGTTAGCTCTTGCTCATTGATTATTTGGAGGTACCTGATCAGTTTTCTTTTATCAGCTAACTGATTATGCCGTTTGATTAGGAACAAAAAAAGAGACAAAAAAAGAATACCTAGCCCCAATCCCAATATCGTACTGTAGGGGTAAATGAAGTATACTATTATAATCCCCGCTAGAAAAACGACTAACCTTAAATAAGCTACCAGGTTGTAAGTCTTATGTATTTTTTGGTATTCTTCCTGAAATTTTGCTGTCTGATCTTCGTAATAACTTCTTATTTCCTTCATATATATCTCATAACACAGAATGCGTGTAAAATAATAATTTGCTAATTTACTTATACTTTATCTACAAAGAAGCTATGCGTAAACTTTTTAACATTCTCTTCATTCTCCTAATTATTATCATCCTGGGTTTAACGGGATATCTCTGGACGAACAGGAAGGTCATTAGTGGATATGCAGCTAAAAAGATGTGTTCATGTGTTTTTTTGGCTGATAGAGATCCTACAAGTGTTAAGGAAGCGGAATTTGATATATTTCCCAACAAATATACCATCAAATATGCTAAGACAGATCTGGATTATAACCAACAGATAGTCCGTGCAACCTTTTGGGGAGGTGGGTTACAGACCGCCGTATTTAGAGAAGGATTGGGGTGTACCCTCTCTCATGATTTGGCACCCCTTGAGATTCAATCTCAATCTATTCAATTGCCTTCACCATCCTATGACCCTGATACCCTCTTGTGGCCAGTAGGCAACCAACTTCAGGATACAATGTTTGAAAATATCAATTATGAATTATTGGAAAAGGCTGTTTCGTCTGCCTTTGATGAAAACCTGAAAGATGAAGAAAAGAGGACACGTGCTGTGTTGGTGGTGTACAAGGACCAAATTATAGCAGAATCCTATGAGCCGCCATTTGATCAGGAAACGCTTCAGCATGGCTGGTCTATGACAAAGAGTATTATTAATGCGTTGGTAGGAATACTGGTCAAGGAAAACAAAATAGATATATATACCCCCATTTCCATTGGAGCGTGGGCACAAGATGAAAGAAAGACTATCACCCTGGACCAGTTACTCCGGATGAGTAGTGGATTAGCCTGGAATGAAGGGTATTTGGGAAGCTCGAATGTAACGAATATGCTTTATTACCAGCCCGATATGGCTAAGTATTCCATTCAGCAACCTCTTCAGGAAGACACCTTAGATACCTGGACTTACTCTTCCGGAACTGCAAATATTGTTTCCTATATCATCAGACAACAGTTTTCAAGCGATAGAGAATATTATACATTTCCCTATCAATCCCTATTTCACAAGTTGGGTATGACCCATACAATCATGGAAGTAGATGCTTCTGGAACTTTTGTAGGTTCCTCATTTGGCTGGGCTACAGCAAGAGACTGGGCCAGGTTTGGTCTATTATACCTTCATGATGGTATTTGGCAGGGAGATACTATACTACCAGAGGGTTGGGTAGATTATACATCTACCCCAACTCCAGACTCCTATGGGTATTACGGAGCCCATTTCTGGTTAAATGATCCCAAAGATCCACCTAAAATGTTGCAAAAGTTCCGCAACATGCCTGATATCCCCAGAGATGTGCTTATTGCCAGTGGACACGATGGTCAACGTATCTTTATTATTCCTTCTTACGATCTGGTGATCGTAAGACTCGGCCTAAAAAATTTACGCGATAATGACTTTGTAAAAAGGATACTCGAAGCAATTACATAGGAGTCATAATATATCCAATGGCAATCCATTGCTGATTCCAGTTACCTAGTGGAGGATAACCCAATCTTGGAGGATCGATGTTGTGATAATGACTTCTTTGAGCAAATACACCAGGTCTTCTCCCATGCATCATAACATATCCAACTACTTCTCCCTCATCATTTTTGTTAACTTCAGTAACAACACCAATATGTTCTACAATGCCATTGGGATAGGGTGCAGATAGTTGTTCGATTGTCAGATTTGAAAAACGTTTTCCTGTTCCTCCAAAAAACATGACCGAACCGGGTCGTATAAGATTGCGATCTGCAACTGGGTCTTCAACAAGTTTAAGATTTTCCTGGTCATAGAACCATCCAGAAAGCGTCCTACTATCCCTGGCTACCTTTGGGTCTGGATATTTGTAGTTTTCGCACTTACCTTTTACATAGCGCGAGATACGGTGAAAGATCCCAGAGCAATCCTGTAATTTTGCGGGTTCACGGTTGTTATACCATAAGGAATCTCTTTCCATTTGCTCTGCCATCAAGGTCAACTGTAAGCTAATCTCATCATCATTGGTAAAACATAAGGTTTCCGAAGGCAGTGTCCCACTCGCAGTACTTTGAGTAGAAGGCTCGGATTGTGTCTCCTCCTCTGCTACATGCGTTGGTGAATCTGGCTGATTACCCGTTACAGTTACTGTATCCATCGCAGGTTGAACACCTGTTTCTTCTGTCAGTGTATCAGATGTGAAACTCGAAGGGGTGTCTCCGTTTTGGGTTTCTTCGGTATTGCTTCTATTAGCTAGTGCATTTGACTCCTCGCTTTGTGTTAAGGGTCGAATGATAAATCCAAGAGCAAATCCTACAATGAATAATACACTATAGATGAGCAGTTTTTTGTTGTCCATCAGTAGGTCAAATTAGTAATGCTTAATTAAAAAGAATGAGCCATAATTTATTTATCAATAGTGGATAATACAAATTTTCAGCATTACTTAATTACCTTTTTTAACAATCTAATCTGTTTTTCATGTTCTATGTTCATGGTGGGGGTGCCACGATTCATTCTTACCATTCCGGTTATACAAACCTCTTTATCCAATAAAAAGTGTTCTGGCAAATAACTAAAATTGGTGCGCGAATCCTTCCAAATAGTTACAGAAAAAACCTGATGAGGGAATTTTCTATCTAAGTTGAGAAAAGTACCTCCTGAGGGCTCGTGATATTTTGTCGATACGACCTTACCACAAACACCAATCTTTCTGTCCATATGATACTTAACGACCTGGGTATTGACATAGCCAGAAGGTAACAGTTCCATATCAATGGGAACCGCTTCCCCTTGCTCTTTTTCATCCAACCATAGATCAATATTACCCTCTCCTTCTATGTGTTTTTGTTCCAGAGAAGTAAGTCTGGGAAAAAAGTCTATTCCCGTAACTTCTTCAATACTATCGATAGACACTGCGTATGCTCTCAGTGGTAAACTTGCCACGCGATTGGGAATTAGGAAAGCAATACCTTTTTTTCCCCTAACATCCAAGGCCACTTTGTAATACCATTCAGGTACGCTTACTTCATGCTGTACACCGATGTTTGCCAAAGAATCCTGCAAGATCCCACCTGTAACGACATATAATTGCACATTTTCTCTTATCACTACCCCTCTTAGCTTACTTTCTAACTCTGCCCAAATTTCTCTATTCAATCCTGGTCGTTGAGGGCTCATATTGGAGTAAAAATAGGATTCGCTTAGTGCCCTTTGCGACCAACGAAAATCTGCAGAAGGAGCCAGGTGGCCTCTATCAAATCCACTGTTCCAATAATCTTCTGTAACAGGCGTGCCTGTGGTAATGAGACTGTCGGGCCTAAAATCATTGGTGCGAGATTTGTTGCCGTAAACAATGTCCGGGGTTATGATATGCGAAACCCATTCTGCCTGTTCATGTGTTTCACTATATCCTATAGCCATAGCTGAATGCATCACCACTTGATCGGCTATATTAGATACAGGCAGACCTACATTATATTCAAGATCATACCTAATCTGTTCGAGTTTCAGTTCCTCCAATTCCGCACGTATGACAGAATCTTCTTGATTTACTTCCAATAATTGCTCTTCCATTTCAGCAATCTCTTGCTGAACTTTTAATTGGCACCAGCTTGCCAAATGTGTAACTAAAAGAAGACATAAAAGTACTATAGATTTATACATGACGCTTTTGTATTGTTGATAGTCGGAGAAACAGTTAATCGAGAAATTACAATTACATTTATCTTTAATAATTTACGATTTATACTTTATTGAAGCTTACGCAAAATGTATGCAAAGAGGATACGATTTCGTGTAAACGCAGTAAAAAGGTAATTTATGTGGTAGTTTTCAACCATCTGAAATATGCAAAAAACAACAATCTCTTTATTAGTTTATATATGCCTGACCTTCAATATCTATGCTCAAGAAGCCCCAAAAGATTACACAGATTTTGAATGGACAGTACATACACTTTCCGAAGGGTTAACGTGGAAACACTGTCTCTATGATAGTCTTCATCCTGAACCACAAAGTATTAATGTTCTCATCATCAACCCGAAATTTATCTCATGTAGACTAGGATTTGCATTTCTCACAGATGCCAGAAAAACTACAGATGAGCTTGCTCAATCTGCAGATGCAATAGCTGCTATCAATGGTACGTTTTTCAACATGGCCAGTGGGGGATCCGTTTGTTTCCTAAAAGTAAACGATACTGTACGCAACTATTCTCAACAAGATTTAAGGTCTTATATACATGAAGGGGCTATAGCTATTGATGATCATAATCAAGTCAATATCATTTCCCGGCCTGACAGTGGATGGGCAAAATCACAGAATTATAAAGATGTAATGTCTTCTGGTCCTTTATTAATTGAACAAGGAAAAATAGCTCTTTTTGAAGAAGATAAATTCAATCAAAATCGCCATCCCAGAACGGGTATTGGGATAACTGAAAAAGGCCATATCCTATGGGTTACCGTAGATGGAAGGCATTCTCGAGCCAGGGGTATGTCTATTCCTGAATTTGCTCGGTTAATGGAATTTTTATCTTGCCAGAAAGCGTTGAACCTCGATGGAGGAGGATCTACCACGATGTATATTAAAGGGCAATCCACTAATGGAATTGTCAACTATCCTTCTGATAATAAGATATTTGATCATATGGGACAACGAACTGTCTCCAATATTGTATTTCTCACTATCCCTTGATCCAGCATACTTTCATCCTATTTTCACTATTTATAACTGTAAGTGTATAATAATACAAAGAGTGAAAAATCTACCCATGCGACTAAATAAAGGCATTTATTCAAAAAATTGCTTTATTAATAAGGTAAGATTTTTTTATCACACGTAAGATTTTAGCCAAATTGTGATTTTTTTTCTTTTATCATGTATCATATACAACAGATGCTTGAGACTGGAGATATATTGCTTGAGACTGGAGATATATAAGGTGTAATGATTTAACATTTCAAATCTTACCTAATTTTTGAATAAAAAGAAACGCTAACACTTTCGAAAATCAGTTGATACACTATAATAAATCATACCTAAATGAAAATATTTCTAAAAAGTAGGATGTAAGATTTTACGTTATGCTTCATAGCTATTTTATACGGAAAGCAAGTACTTTACCGTTGTTACATTGAATGATAAGCGCTAACCTTACTTGTTATGAAGATAATTATACACGACGAAACCAAATCAGGTAGTATCCTGAATCAGGTCCGACTGAAAGTCTCTAAAGATCAAATCACTATCAAAGAATTGATTAGGCTAAGAGTGTTTCAGGAGGCTCAGGAATACAATGCCCGAAAGTCAGCCTATTTTCGGGGGCTAGTGAGACCTATCCACGCTCAACCTATCCTCAACGGTTACAAATTAGATCCGAAATACAAAATTGATCCACTTAAGCAGTACTATGTAGCTATGGACGCATTCAGGAGACATGGTTTTTATATCATGATAGATGAAAAGAGAATCGAAGATCCTGAATTTGAAATACCTGTAAATTCAGAAATCAGAATCAGTTTTATGAAAATGGTTCCTCTTGTTGAGGGCTAATATCAGATGTAAAGAAGCTGAGCCCTGATGACCCATATGATCTGAGAAAAAGGAACTCATCTCTAGGAGCTAATTTGCGATGTGGATCGTGCTCTACCACAAGTAATCCAGGTTTCGATAGTATACCCCGCTTGAAAATAATATCGATTAACGCGTCTATTGCATCATAACTGTATGGAGGATCCATAAATATTAGGCTGTACGCTTCTGACTCACGATTGAGATAAGACATAGCATCAGATTGTCTAATGTGCAGGTTAATATCCCTGTCCCGTATAAGTTTTGATAATGCCTGAATGCATTTGCGGTTTTTATCGACTGCCGTTACATGCATAGCTCCACGGCTTAAAGATTCTAAACTGATAATTCCTGTCCCACTAAATAAGTCAAGTACCCTCATTCCCTGTAAACCCAGATGATGTTGTAATATATTGAACAAGGCTTCACGTGTTCTATCTGTTGTGGGTCTGACAGGTAGACCCTTGGGTACAGTAATGATTTGCCCCCTCCATAAGCCCCCAGTTATTCTCATGCTTAAAAAAGTTAAATTAGATAGGCAAATTCCCAGTAGGATTTTTCATCTAACCCCGAAACAAATGTGAATCTTTCCTGCGATGGTATTTGCGTATTAGGTAATTTTTGCTTGACCTCCTGATACCACGCTACACTCGTATCTGTGTCTCCAATGACATATATATCAATATTATCATCTGCTTCCAGAATATTTTTGACCGATTGGATAAAATATAGAATACCCGCACCCGTACGGTACTCAAAACAGTTGCTCAACGCTATATTCCCGGACTTATAAGCTGTTATCAAAGCGATATCATCATATATGTGGATCAAGAGATGGGTAGGAGAATATGAAGACAGTTTTTTGGACAAATGGTAATTGTAAGCCGAAATATGGGCTAACCGATAACCAGGTAAATATTCTTCCAAAATATGATGCAGATGGGGTTGCGAGATAAAAATAGCTCTTAACTTACTATCTATCTCCATGACGAAGATCTCATCATCGAATATTGACTCTTCCAACAAGATACTGGCATAATGATAAGCATCGCGTGTGGAATACAACTTTTCGGGGATCAGGGTAAATTTTTTGCTAGAGGATATTACCTCACTATTCGTTAACTTTTGATTTAGGATCGTTTCTTTTTCAAAGACAAATCTTAAAAACAAGCTTAGGGATAATTCTTGAGAATTGTAAATCGCTTTACATAACTTCAATTCCTTAAACTCGTTGTATAATAAATAGATTAGCGCATTTTCTTTGATAAAGAGCTTTAAGCTTCCTCCTTCAATTTCTGTAGGAGCGGAAAGTACATCGTAATACAACTTTTGCGTAAATGGTTGCATGTTTACACTTTTAATGAAAACATTTTAACAATTAAAAAAATTGTATCTTTACATCCAATTTAAAGAAGAACATATGAAACGACAGATCATCGGCGTATTGGGTTGCCTGATATTGATAATGGGTAATGTTCAACAAGCTTCGGCTCAACTTAGCGATAAATTTATCCCGCATATGGGGTTCTTTTACCAGATTATTAATTTCCGCGACGACTTAAATGCCAGAGATAAATCAGAAGCTTTTTATGCTTTTTCACTAGGTACGTACTATACATTCATGCATAAAAATGATGTCCTTAGTTTAGGATTAGACCCAAGCGTTAACTTTGGATTTAATCCGAACCGATCTACTACTGGAGAAACTGGAATAAGCTTCCTCGTACAAGCCCCTGTATTCCTCATGGGTAGATTAGGAGCTAATTCCACCTCATATAATCAACAAAAGTTTGGTATTGGCGCTGGCATAGGAGGAGTATATTCCTTTTATAGAGAAGGTATCAGTAAACTCAACGCTGGTTTTTTCAATCCCAGTGCAGTAGTAGAGGGTACTATCTTATCGGGAGGAGGAACGCTTACATTCAGGGTACATTTTTCGTTATTTGATCCAAGCACTACCCTGTCTACAGAAAGTGGTACAGCCCAGGATAGGGAATTCAATGAGGTGAATACCTTAGGTCTGGGTATTATTTATGGATTTTAAGCGTTGAAAAAAATCAGTTCCAAAAGTGTATGGGACTGGGTAATCATACTGCTGGTATTTGCCTTTACCGGCAGTACTGCTGCCCTACTCCCCAAATATATCATGCCACTCACAGGAGTATCCACCGGTTCCTGGAAATACGTGGTCCTTTATATCCTTCTTATCACACCTATTTATCAAATCCTCCTACTGGGATACGCATTTCTCTTTGGAAAATTTAAATATTTTTACGAAAAACAGAAAAAAATAGGGAAATGGCTATTACGAATTACCAGATTACGCAAATCTTAATAGCTTTGTCCTGAGACTTATTTTCTTTACCCCGTATCCATTCAAGTATGTATGAATATAGGGGTATTGAATATTTGTCTTGTATCAAATCAATTATCATAGAACCATAATTCCAATGAAACAAGTCATCCATACTGGATCTGCACCAACTCCTCTCGGTCCATACAGTCAAGCTATACAGTTCGGAGATCTTATTTTTATATCGGGTCAGATTGCCATCAACCCTGAGAACGATCAATTGGTCACTGAAAATATTGAATCCGAAACGCATCAGGTTATGAAGAATATTTCTGCTATTCTTGAAGCATCAGGCATAGACTTTTCACATGTATTAAAAACCACTATCTTTCTCAGCGATATGAATCACTATCAAGTAGTGAACGAAATTTATGGATCGTATTTTCAATCTGACTATCCTGCACGTGAAGCTATTGAGGTATCACAACTTCCGAAAAACGTAAATGTAGAAATATCAATTATCGCAGGTAAAAAATAATTAACCTTATTATCAACCCTTACATCTACAAACCCTCATGGAACTAACACAAATCGTAGCTATCTTGGGCTTTTTGTTTGCAGCCTATTCAGTAGTAGGAAATGACGTAATCCAGACCTTGGGTACTTTCCTCACCTCTAACTCTGAACGCAAATGGTATATCCTGTGGTTATTTGCAGGCTCTATATTGGCTTTCGTAATGATATATGGGTGGGTCGTAAATGGTGGTGATATGGCTTATGGTCGTTTGGAAAAATTTGATTATCCGGAAAATCTTCAATGGTGGTATCTTCTCCCTCCAGTGGTATTGATTATCATCACCCGATTAGGAATTCCCGTTAGTACGACATTCCTCGTGTTGTCTATATTTGGCTCAGGCACTGTTATGGGTCAGGTAATCTTAAAATCTGTCATTGGATATCTGGTAGCATTTGTCGCAGCTGTAATAATCTATCTCATTATTACGCGAACCATAGAAAAACGCTTTATCGACTCAGAAGAGCATAAGGATGATTACCGGAATTTGTGGATTGCAGCCCAGTGGTTGTCTACGGGTTTCCTATGGTCTCAGTGGCTAATTCAGGATCTGGCTAACATATTTGTATTCCTTCCCAGAGATCTAAACGTGACACAGATGCTACTCAGCCTCGGAGCAATTTTGGCGCTATTAGCATATATCTTTTACGTTCGAGGGGGTGCTATTCAAGGTATTGTCAAGTCCAAAACCAACACCTCGGATATACGTTCTGCCACAATAGTAGACTTTATCTTTGCTATCATATTATTGATCTTTAAAGAAATCTCTAATCTCCCTATGAGTACTACCTGGGTATTCATTGGCTTGTTGTCAGGAAGGGAATATGCCATCAGTTTTATCTTGAAAGAGCCAAGATTATCTATTGTCAATAGAATGTCTCTTATGGATTTAGGTAAAACACTCACAGGGCTTATAATTAGTATTGCACTAGTCTTTTTGATAAGATATCTGGGTGGAGAGCCCATCACGTGGTAACTGTGAAA
>CAZZEC010000107.1:0-20418 GCA_964652565.1 uncultured Bacteroidia bacterium | reverse complement strand
ATAACGGTATTATGAAATTGTAATCTGTGTTCCGTCGTCCGTAGTCTAATTTATTTCCTTTTTCTCCTCCGCATTTCTCTTAATCCCCATAATACTTTGCCCTGGACTGCCTCTATCGTAATGGGTTTGTGAATATATATTTGGCAAGAGAGCCTTGGATAGCCATGCTTTTTTGCGATTTTGTCATGCCAGTGTTTCGGCTCTGGCTCTGGAGGATGGATCCAAACTCCACAGGTAGCGCAAATACCCATTCCTCCGCAGTTCTTATTGTGGGTAACTTTTGTATAGGGAGAGAAACCTTCGCGTAATAATGCCCTTCGTAGGTTACTACCCTTTTCTACTTCAAATTCAAATGTCTTTTTACCCAGTTTATAAGTTACCTTTACGTTTTCAGCCATAACATCCCAACCTAAATGACTGAGTAATGTTTCACTGAGTACTGTATTTTGCCAAAAAGCATTTATCAAATGAGACAATATTTATATAAGAGGATGAAAAGTTTTGAATATGCGTTCAAAGGGATCGCTACCCTCTTTACTACACAACCCAATGCACAGATTCATTTAGTTGCTGTTATTGTCATCGTCATTATGGGAGTAGTAGTAGGATTGGATGACTGGGAGTGGTGTAGTATTATTCTGTGTATTGCATTGGTATTGGTTTCTGAAGCGCTCAATACTGCGCTGGAATTTTTGACAGATCTTACATCTCCTGATTACCATCCCTTGGCAGGAAAAGCGAAAGACGTAGCGGCTGGAGCAGTACTTATTTCTGTAATTATATGTGGTGTAGTTTGGGGGATCATATTCATACCCAAATTGTTTTGAAAAATGAGAGAATGAGCATTCATTTTTGCAACACGGTTGCAAAATAAGTATATTTATAAGTATTTTACTCTATCCTTACTCAATGATATTCCGAGTATTACTCTTATGGACGGTATGTCTTACATTCAGTGTGTGTGCTATACATGCTCAATCAAACTGTAAATACACCATTGAGGGAAAAGTATATGATTTGCAAAGCGAGGAGCCTTTGGCATATGTTAAAGTACTCATCAAGGGAACTGCACTGGGTACATTAACGGATGATGAAGGACATTTCGAGTTTAATAACATTTGTGAGAAAGAGAACGACCTCGTATTTTCTTATATTGGATATAAATCCAAAATTCATCACCACGATTATCACCACCCATTTATAAACATATATTTAGCCCCAGATACACTGGTCCTGAGTAGTGTAGTAGTGGAAGCAAAGCGGACAGAAAGTGATCTTAGTACGATGACTTCAGTAAAAATTGACCCTGAGCAGCTGTCTTCTCCGTCATTTGAATCTCTGGGAGATATAACAAGTCAGATAGCAGGAATTAACATGCTTAGAACGGGTCAAAATATTGTCAAACCCGTTATTCATGGATTGCATAGTAATCGAATCCTTGTCATAAATAATGGAGTGAGACACGAATTCCAAAATTGGGGTATTGAACATGCACCTGAAATTGACCCTTCTCTGATTTCATCCATTGAAGTCATCAAAGGTGCTTCTACTGTAAGGTTTGGTCCCGATGCATTGGGAGGAGTCATCCTGATAAATTCACCTGAGTTGGAATTATCGAGTCCTTTTGAGGGTAATGTTCGTGTAATAGGTAAAAGTAATGGGCAATCAGGGGAGGGAAGTGTAGAGTTGAAAAAGGGGTTCCAGTGGGTGAGTTTGTTAGCAGGTGGATCTCATCAGATACAAGGTGATCTTCATGCGCCAGAATATCAATTGACCAATACTGGCAAAACTGAAACGAGTTATTATGGAGGGCTTAGATTACATCCATTACCCGAATTAGATATTGAAGGATTCTACAGTTTCTTTGATCAAACATTAGGGATATTAAGTGGGTCTGTATTTGGGAATCTGGAAGATTTGCAACGAGCGATTGAAAGCGAAGAACCACTATTCACTGATTCCTTCAGTTACGACATCGATCCTCCAAAACAAGAAGTTTCTCATGAATTGGTAAAAGCCAAGGCTAGCTACGCTGGAGAGAAGCATTTACTCACCTTGCAATACGGGTATCAATTTAATCATCGACAAGAATTTGGGGTGAGGAGGACTGATGCTCCAAATATTAAATTGGATTTAATAACACAGAGTGTCGATGTGGATTGGGTACATCCTTCAATAGGCCCACTCTCAGGTAAGATCGGGGCTCAATGGCAGTATCAGGATAATGAAAATCTTCCAGGCACGAATACAGTACCATTTATTCCAAACTACGAAAGTACGAGGTATGGGGCCTACCTCATAGAGGCATTAGAAATGGGGGATAATACATGGGAGATTGGAATAAGATACGATTATATGGAAGCAGATATTACTGGTAGGGAACCTGACAATACTATTTACAGGAATACTATTGTATATAATAATGTGAGTGGTACATTGGGCTTTAAAAGACAACTGAGTGAATATGCGACTCTACAAAGTAACTTTGGCACGGCGTGGCGTCCTCCAAATGTAGCTGAATTGTATCGATTTGGACAACATGCATTCTTTTTGGAGTATGGACTCTGGAGATATACCATTGATGAAAGATTTGATGTTGTTAGTACTTCCCAGGGAATATTAGATGAATCAGATAGGGAGGTTCCATCTGAGGTAGGATACAAGTGGATAAATACGTATTCAATTCGAAAGCCCGATTTTCAATTAGAGATCACGGGATATATCAACTACATTCAGAATTACATCTATTCCAAACCTGCAGGTATAACTAGAACGCCCAGAGGTTTTTTCGTCTTTTTTATTTATGATCAATCAGATGCGCTTTTCTGGGGAATAGATGTAAGTACAGAATGGGAACACAATCTACGCTTTAATTCCACATTGAAGGCTAGTTATCTGTGGGCTCAACAATTAAATCCCAAAGATAATTTTGCTCAGCAACCTCCTGCAAAAATTGATTATCAACTCGCCTATACACCCTCTATCCCTTTTTTCTCTGAAACAAAGTTTACTATTGACGCGAGTTATACCTTCGAGCAATTTCAACATCCGAGAATCATCAATGTTGAAGAGTTTCTCTTTGCCCACCAGGAAGGGATTGATCGATTTAAAGAGGATGCTTCAGATTTTGATATCCTGGCACCGCCTCCAGGGTATGTTCTCACTAATTTGGGTTGGAAAGCCTCTAAAGGTAAGTTTACCTGGCAAGTACAATTCAATAATATCTTTAATGTGAGTTACAGAAACTATACAGATCGGTTGAGGTATTTTGCCGATGACCTTGGGAGAAATCTTATCCTAAGTATGGAATATGCGTGGTAGTTTCAACAGTAAGGTTTTTTTGTTTATTACCCTAAAAATTATTTATAACTAAATTTTTTTGCTAAAACTTACATCCTGTTATGTAGCTTGTTTGGATTTATTTTTCATGTTTGCAATATTGTTGTAGAAAAATATTCAAATCATTAACTATGAAGAAAACATGCTACCTAACCATTTTATGTTTACTTTATCTGATAGCTCCCTATACTGCTTTAGCACAACTGGGTGAAATTACCGATATCAACCTCATTTTTACGCCTGTAGATGGCGGAGATTCATTCATTGCGGAGGCATTTGATATAGGCGATGGACTGGAGGTCATTGGAGATATAGAACTTGCTGAAAGTACTGTCTATGATTTGTCGATTGAGATCAACAATGGAGTAAATGACCTTGATACGCTGATCGCTCAAAATGCGGAGGATTACATATTTTTCTATGGATTTACAGAAGGTATTTTTACCAGTCCCGATGGAAATGGTAATGTAGATAATCGCTTAGATCCAGTTGAGTACGGAGATCAGGATGCAAATGAACAACCCATCGGTCTTACAACTTCCTGGACAACAACGTGTGTGGAAGAGGTAGATATAGTAAGTGGTACATTTCGCATTGTTCTCCAGTTTCAACCTGATAGCAAATCTGACACATCTTCTATTGCTACAGGAGCTACACAGTGGGATTTGACCTGGAGTATTTCCGTAGTAGATGATCTAGAAGCCCCACCTTGTGAAAATGAAGAAGAGATCATTACAGATGTTGTGCTTACTTTCACTTCAGAGGATAGTAGCTCTGTGGTTACTGCGACAGCACAAGATCCAGATGGGGAGGGGGTGTTAAATCTCGCTGCAACTGGTCCTATCGAATTATTAGAAAGCACCGAATATACCTTAAGTATTGAACTAAGTAATGAAATTGAAGGGGAAGATATTACAGAGGAAATTCGGGAAGAAGATTTTGAACATATATTTTTCTTCATCTGGACAGATGAACTTTTTGCCAGTCCCGAAGGTGATGGCAATGTGGATAATCGAGAAGATCCTGTCAATTATAACGATGAAGATGGCAATGGATTACCTGTAGGCCTATCAACTTCCTGGACCACAGCGTGTACGGAAGCTGATGTGGAAGGAACATTTATCGTCATTTTGAAGCACCAACCCGGTCAAAAATCAGGGACATCTACCTTCCTCGATGGAGGGACCGATTTGGATGTGGAATGGGATATAACGATCATCGACGACCCGGAAGCACCACCTTGTGAAAATGAAGAAGAAATCATAACAGATGTGATACTTACTTTTACCTCTGAAGATAGTAGCTCGGTCGTTGTAGTGACAGCGCAAGATCCTGACGGAGAAGGACCCTTAGATTTGGAAGTAACAGAGGATTTTGGCCTACAGCCCAATACAGAATATTCTCTTAAAATCGAATTGCGTAATGAGATAGAGGGAGAAGATATCACTGAAGAAATTGAAGCAGAAGATAATGAGCATATGTTCTTCTTTGCATGGACGGAGGGGTTATTTGTCAGTCCCGAAGGAGATGGAAATATCGACAATCGTCAAGATCCTGTCAATTACAATGACGAAGATGAAAATGGGTTACCAGTAGGACTTTCTACTTCTTGGACGACAGGAGACTCTATTCCTTTTGGTAGCTTCAGTTTGGTACTTAAGCACCAGCCTGATTTAAAATCAGCTACTTCTACAGTAGATGATGGTGGTACAGACCTGGAATTGACCTGGTCCGTAGGTGGTATCCCAACTACACAAAAGCCTGTCATTCAACAAGAAGGTCTTAAGATATGGCCCAATCCTGCTACTTCTATGCTTAACTGGTCAATAGAAAGTGGAACTCCCAGCCAGGTGAACATATATGACGCAATGGGGAGAATAGTATTTTCTAAAGAGCGTCCAGAAAAAATACTTGATGTGAACCATCTAAGTCCAGGTACCTATATTGTATTATTTACTGGAGAGCAAAAGATTTGGAGGGAGCGAGTGATTATACAGTGATGTAGAAAACTTGTTACATATGTCGCATCACTTACTTATTACATGATCATGCATTGTTTATGACCAAAAATCTAGGGTTATTAGAATATATTTCTAAAACACTTCCCTTATGAAACCTGTCTCAAAAACTGCATTTTACTGATGTGGTGTAAGGATGCAGGATGCCGAATCGTCTAACCCTTTGATCAATGATACCTATGCCCGAAGATTAATGGGGGAAGATGGACTGAGGTATTGGGAAGATTTTAAACGATTTAAACGTCCTAATGCCGGAAATACTGCCAGGCATTATATTATTGATGAACACATAAAGGACATATTAGCAGCTTATCCATTGATGAACGTATTCCTCATTGGAGCTGGACTAGATAGTAGGGCATATCGTTTAACAGGAGGTATTTGGATAGAGATAGATGCTCCTGAGATTATTTCGTATAAAGCCCAGCAATTACCTGTAGAAGAATGCCTTAATTCCCTTACACGAATTAGTATAGATTTTTCAAAAGAAAGTCTTAAAGATATTCTACTCCCCTATCGAACAGATGATCGAGTGGTTATTATTGTGGAGGGGGTAATTTTATATCTTTCCAATGAAGAATTGGAAAACCTGATACAGACCGTAAAAGAATGTTTTCCCTCTCATATATTTATTTGTGACTTAATGAAGAGAGATTTTTTCGAAGTCTTTTCCAGGAAAATACACAAATATCTTGTTCAGTCTGGCACTACATTCAAAGATCTGGATAATCATCCACAGCGCTTTTTCTCAACAAATGGATATACCTTAGCTAGTATAACATCTACAGTTAAAGCTGCTAGAGAATTACATCTCGTAAGAATGCCCAAATTGATAACCCATCATTTAATGGGGAAATTTGCAATGGGCTATTCAGTGTATAAATTTGAATACAGCCAGGAATCCTAGCCTTATAAAAGTAATTGTGCAGGTTCATGAAGGATTGTTGTTTTTTATATATATCTCAATTTCCTCACTGCAGGGGGATAATTGTCTTGTACTAGTATAAGTTGATATCACATAATTAATATTGTTCTCATATTTACTTGATTATTAATAATCTTTAGAAAATGTTGAAATCATCTTCACTAGCCATCTAAATAGCAAGTGATTTCGTATTCATAAAAGCCTAACGTACTGTTGTTAATTTATATAGCCTTTTATTTTTTACTGAAATACCAGAAATAAGCAGATGTTGCACCGAATTTTTTATATAATCTTACTCTCAGCCAAAATAATATAGAATGATCAATTTTTGTACTATCCCTAATGTATCCATTAAATATATTAATAATGATCAACAGTAATTCAACAGTCCTACTTATTATTTCATTCACTTTCCAATTATGTGTAGGGCAGACTTCTAAAGAAATTATACCTGTTTTTACCCCCTCTGATTCCTCCATTATAGACATAAACGAAAATCAAACTTACACTTTTGGCTATTTGGAAGTCCCTGAGAACAGGTCTGACCCAGAAAGTAACTCCATCAAACTTCCGGTATATATCTTCAAAAGTAGACATCCTAATCCTCCCAAAGATCCCATCATTTATACAGTTGGAGGCCCGGGTTCTACTACCATGCCTTCTGCGCAGTATATGGCATACTACAGCTATCTCGATGATCGGGATTTTATTTTGTTTGAACAGCGTGGAAACTATTACGCCCAACCCCATCTGGATTGCCCAGAATGGTCTCAAGCTATATATCAAGCCAATCTCCCGGGAGTGGATACACATACTGCCGACAGTTTGCTGGCAGATGCTGCTGCTTCCTGTAGACAACGATTGGTCGAACAAGGAATTGACCTAAATGGATATCATACTAAAGAGATTGCAGCAGACATAGAAGATTTGAGAAAGGCATTGGGAATCGACTCCTATAATCTGCTAACGATCTCTTATAGCACTAAAATTGCCCAGGTGTTGATGAGAGATTATCCCAATGGAATAAGAAGTGTAGTGATGGACTCTCCATTGCCCTTAGAAGTAAATTATGATGAAGAAAGTGTAGGGAATTTGATGGAAGCTTTAGATCAATTATTATCAGACTGTGAGTCAGAGGTAGATTGCAAGACAGCCTTTCCCAATATCAAAGAACGATTGCATGATTATCTAAAGAATATCACTGAAAATCCTTTGATAGTAAAAGTTGCGCACCCTGAGAATGGGAATCAGGAAACATTTTACCTTAGTGGCAAAGAGTTAATCGCAGTGTTTACTTCTGCTGCAACTGGAGGTGTATCCAATATCCCATGGGAAATACATAAAATATTAAACGGTGAACTCAGTGCCGTTAAAACACAACTTGCACAGTTGCTTGAAGGACCTGGATATAGCGATGGGATAGGTATGCGTTTGTCTGTTTGGTGCGCAGAAGAATATCCATTTTCTTCTCAGGAAGTAATTCGAGTTGAAAAAAAAAGATATCCCGAAGTCAAAGGTCTATCTCCCGCAGTATTTGATTCAACAGTTTGTGAAATTTGGGGGGTTGAAGCCATGGGTGAACGGGAAAACAAAGCGGTAAAAAGTGATATTCCTGTATTGTTAATCAGTGGTGAATACGATAATGAGACCCCACCCGAGTGGGCTTCTGCGATGCAGGAAAATTTGCCCAATAGCTATCATATGATTTTTAAGGGTTGGAAGCATACTCCTACAACTAACTGGGGTAATCCTTGTGCGATGAAAATGGCACAAGCATTTTTTAACGATCCTTCAGAGAAGCCGGAAATAGCATGCTTTCAGGATCTTGAAAAAGTGAAGTTTATGGTAGAATGACCAATTAAAAATGAAGAAAAAGGTATCAAATGGACATGCAATTGACCAAAACTTATTCTTGCATGCGACAAGGTGACTATTACAACCTCATCATAATTTTCCTATCTATTTAAGCGTAAAATTCACAGATTATAGTGTTAACTATCTCTTATCGATTCAATACATGTTTAGTCAATTTCTACTTGTCCTATTCCTAAATGCGTTAAGCATTTTTTATACTCCTCATTCAGATACCCTAACAGAAGATATATCAACTATTGGAGTCAAGCAGTATATATGGGTTGATCATGCTAGATGGGATGAATATTATGGAGGAAATAGGATTATCAATGCCCAGGTTTGGTACCCTGGAGTGGAAAATAAAAAGAGCATGCGTACCCCCTATTACTTATTTCTGGATAAAGCACATCCATATCTCGACAACTGGTCTGAAGAGGAATTCCATTTTGTACAAAGTATTCAAACACAATCATGGCTAGATATCCCTGTAAAAACTGGAACTGAAAAATATCCTGTAATAATATTATCGCCCAGTTTGGGAGGTAATTTAAGTCAGTATACCTTTTATGCTGAATATTTAGCAAGAAAAGGGTATATCGTATTAGGAATTAATCATCTCTTTGAAAGTGAGTTTGTGATAAATTCTCATGGACATACAATTCCCACTAATCAGACCTTTCACGACAGTTTGAAGACACTGAATATTCCTGAACAGATAACAGCCGATGAGTATCGTGAAGTGAAGGGAATAAGGCAAAAAGTGTTAGGAGAGGATATAATCTTCAGTCTAGAACAACTTTTCCAGGAACCTTTTTTTGAAGAAATCCTTGATACAAATAGAGTGGGAGCATTTGGACATTCTATTGGAGGAGCTGCTGTCATATATGCAAGTTTACTGGATGATAGAATAGATGTGGTAGCAGATATAGATGGTACTCCTCCTACTGTGGCATTAACTCAGGGTATTTCTGTCCCCTTTTTGTTTATCGAGGATTTAACCGATTATAATAATCATTCGGGCTATGCCAAGTTACATGCCAGAAGAAATACTTTTTGTGAAAGGAATCACAGAGAATCATGGCGTATACTGATGGGAGGAACTTCACACAATAGCTTTTTGGATATCAATTATCACCTGGCTGATACGGAGTATGATAAAAGACAATCATGGGCAGTATTAAAAGAAACTGCTAATTATCTGGAAACATTTTTTTCTCATCACTTAAGCTCAAAACCTCTACCTTGGATTGAAGTCCACAATGATTCGTTAGAAATTTTGTATTTCAAGTAGGGCTATTTTCTGAATTACGTACTACAAAATGTGTTTCATACAGCTTCATGAAACAAGTATATTCTTCTTTATGCTAAAACTAAAGTATATTGAAGGTAATAGATACATCGGGTCTTGTTTACCATGAAAAGAGTTAACAATCCTTGGAGCTGGTTAATATGATAGATAGTCACATACAAAGGACTTACTTTCCCTGGAAGCGTAATTATGGAATTCAAACAAAATATACTCTATAAATAGTAATGGTATGTCAGATCAATTTGTAATTCTAAGTTTCTTAGTTAATATATATTCGCTATGTACAGGCAATTAATTTACATCGTATTGATATTTCATCTAGGCTGTCAGGCCAATAGTTCTAACGAGAAAGTAGAAACAACACTGACAAAGGTTACTAAGGTCGATACAGTTCCTGATTGTGAATGGTGTGGCGCCATGGATGCCCCTGATGAGCTACATTGGGATACCGAGATTGCAGGTTCAGAAGAGAAAGGAGAGCGATTAACACTATCTGGAACAGTTTATAAGCCAGACGGTGTAAGTCCTGCCGAAGGAATATTAATATATGCTTATCATACAAATGCTCAGGGGGTGTACCCTAAAAGAGGAGATGAAACGGGAAATGGCCGAAGACAAGGATATCTGAGAGCATGGGTGAAAACGAATGAACAAGGACGATACAGATTCAAGACAATACGACCAGCACCTTATCCCTCACATCAAGAGCCAGCGCATATACACATGACCCTTTCCCATGATACGATCCCCGAGTATTGGATCAATTCAACATGGTTCGAAGGAGATACATTGATCACAGATGAATTAATATCAAGACTCGATAGAATGGGTGGATTTTCAAATATTATTCCACTGAGTAAAGATTCTAATGGAGTTTGGCAAGGCGAGAGAAATATTATTTTGGGCAAATAATGAAAGACCTCAGAGAAGAAATAGAAGTATTATCTGGCGGAAGCAATACAAAGAGATCCTATTACATTTGAAAATTTTGTGAGCGATTACAAAAGGGCATTCACTGCTTCCTGATTAGTAAGGAAAGTAAGTGCATGGACAATATTATTTTATACTTTCTTAGAAATTTGGGTGTATTCGACCGGATAGAACAGACGGTTCATTATCCGGTCCTATTCCTGGTTGAACGCCTTCAGCGTTCCATTAACTCCGGAGGAGTTGAACCAGGAATAGCCGTGGTATTCCACCCAGCACCCATCCTGGAGGGATTGAACACATTGAATAATGGCATATTCACCTCCTGACGTCCACCGATATATTCACATTTCGGATTCTTTGACCCTCTCCAATGCACGATCCTTCTCTGCAGGGGGATTCTGATATATAACTTTGAATTATATATTTTATATTAGCCACCCACTTATATAGGGTCATAACATGGTTATTATTATCATCCGAATCTGTCATGTACCTTATCGGGAATCTCTTCGTATAGTATAACATCTGAATAAATATCGCTAATTTTATCTAAAGGGATAGTGTTTGAAGTATATATTCTGAATCCGTAGGTTAACTCATCTGGCTCATGTTTTTAATCAGGCAACCCTATCAAGGGGATAAAGGAGTTGTTAAATTTTCTACTGCATCGACACCCTCTTTTTTTTATAATCATACTCCAGGAATTGCCTTGAAGTATGTGTTTAAGGGCCAGGAAGAATATCTCGTTAACCAAGAGCATATCAGATTATCAGCAGGCCAATTTATGATCTTGCCCCATAATCAAAGTTATTCTGCTTACATTCAGAAACGCTATGTATATACACAGGGTGTGTGTATTGACCTGAACCCAGATCTCGTAATGGATCGGATTACCAGTTCCGATTGGGAATTATTTTATAGTGTACCCTTTCAATGTTTACATTTTTCTACATTAGGTCAAAGTATTCACGGAGTAGGAAAATATGCAAGTTTGGTCGATGAAAACAGTGATTGGAATACAGTATTTACACAATTAGGGTATGAACTAATGAGCTTTTATCATGATATTCAGAAAATACGTCCTATTTTAAGTTCAAAGGCTAAAAAAATAAATACTCAAAAAGACTTGATTTCAAAACTCTTTAAGGCAAAAGACTTTATTCATCAACTCTATAGCCAACCTCTTCATCTAAGTAAGCTCTCCAGGGAGGTAGGTATGTCACAATATCATTTTCATCGCCTGTTTCATGCTATTTTTCAACAAACCCCCCAACAGCTTCAACTAGAATTAAGGATGAAAGCTACCTTGGAATGGATGAAAGATGAACATCTATCTTTAGCAGATATTGCATATAAATTAGGCTATAATGATTTGGCGGCGTTTTCAAATCAGGTCAAGTCTTATTATCAACGGAGTCCTAGTGAGCTAAGGAATACTTTATAGCAAGATTTTACAAAGAGTTACCCCATCTGCTTTTCATATTTAGTGAAATAATCTGACATAGATATGAATAAGCAGTTTAAACTTGTTATTTTCTTTTTTCTTCTTTTCGGGCTTTTAAGAGGCCAAACACAAGACTGGCAAGACATTGTATCACAATTTGTAGAGGATTATCGAGCATTGAATATCCCTTCTTTGCAACTTGCTTATGAAGATAATTTACGTGCTATACAAGATGTACCTGCTATTGAAGCACAAATATTGGTGTTTAATAATCTGGAACAGAATCTTATTGACATAGACAGAGATAGCTTACCTGTTAAACAGCACCTTGAATATGACTTACTTCAATATTATGTATCCCTGCATCAACAGCGGCTTCAGCTAGAAGCACAATGGGCAAATGAACCTTTAGATAATATCCCTGCTGGAGGGCTTTACACCTTACCTAATGGAAAAGCATGGTATCAGTATTATCTCAAAAGATGGGTAGACCTCTCGGTTGATCCAGATGAGATATATGATTTAGGGCTTAAAGAAATTCAAAAGGTACTTGCTGCTATAGACCATATTCAGGAACAGTCAGGATTAGACAGTGTGCAGTTTCAACAATACATTGATAGTACAATTTTTTATTATCATGATAAGCATGATCTCCAGCAGGCCTATGAAACATATGCTGCTGAAGTTGCACAGGTACTTTCGGCTCATTTTCCAGGTATTAATTCTATTTCTCCGATAGATATTGAACAGGGTTCACTTCCAAGACTAGCTCAAGTCCCAGGATACTACAATAGCGGAACTTTTTATTACAATTATTTTGACCAGCCTTACAATAAGAGACAGATCGCATGGATCTATTTACACGAGGCACTTCCTGGTCATCATTATGAAATATCTTATCGTCAAACGCTTTCAATACTACCTATCCAACAATTGATGAACTTTCCAGGATATAGTGAAGGGTGGGCTGCCTATGTGGAGAATGTGGGTCTGGAAATAGATGTATATCCCACTTTGTATGATGCATTGGGAAAATGGGAATGGGATCTCATTCGTTCGGTTAGGGTTTCATTGGATGTAGGGCTCAATTATTACGGATGGAGTGACGAAGAAGCTATTTCCTTTTGGAATAAGTATATCCATGGTCAGGATGAGATTGCACTTCGAGAAATAGCACGTATGAAAAGATGGCCCTGTCAGGTGATTACCTACAAATATGGCGCTTCAAAAATATTAGACTGGAAAGCACATTTTCAGCAGGTTGGGAGTTTTGATCTGCTCGCCTTTCACAAAGAGGTTCTGAACAGGGGACCATTACCATTTTCCCTATTGGAAAAGATATTATTACATCCAGAACAACAAGAAAAATAAATTTGAAATGAAACAGTTAATACTAGGTTTATTCATGGTCAAGATGATCATGGTTTACGGACAACATGCTGATACACTGAGCTATAAGGAAATCCAAAACCTCTCTTATGTACCTTCAGAAGAAATAATAGTAGATAGTTTACAACGACTCAATTTAGTCATACCAAAAGGTGTAAATCAGCCACCCTTACTATTATGGATAGGAGGAGGTGCCTGGTCCTTTGTAGATCGGAACGTAGAAATGGACCTTGCCAGAAAATTTGCAAGAGAAGGCATTGCCGTGGCATCTGTAGGACACCTCCTAAGCAAAGGTACCTTTGCTACAGATACGCGTAACACAGGGGTAAAACATCCTGCTCACATTCATGATATTGCTGCCGCTTTTAGATGGATTAAGGATCACAGCGAAGACTACGGGTATGATTCTCAAAATATATTTGTCGGGGGCTTTTCTTCTGGGGCACACCTGACAGCTCTTCTTGGAATGGACCCTACATACCTCGAAAAATATAATCTCAACCTTTCAGATGTAAAAGGGATCATTCCCATAGCAGGTACATATGATATACATCATTATTATTCAGTATTTGCCAATCATGAGAACCCCGACACACGTCGTCTTGCAGATACCCATGTGAAAGATGTCTTTGGAGATAGTACTAATTTTACGGATGCTTCACCAGTTACCTATCTGGAATACTTACAAATCCCCATGCTATTGATATCAGAACGAGGACTGTATGACTATACGAAGGTGTTTGAAGAAAGAATTAGAGAATCGGGATTCCAGGACTGTCAAATTTTGCACGTATTTAATTTTGACCATTCGGGATTATGGAAGGACATTTCCCACGCTCCCAACAGTCAGACGAGAAATATCATGATTGATTTTATACAGCGTCATTCTGATTCCTAAAACATCTATATCATACAAATCAATTATCTACTGCATAATCTGATACCCAAACCCGTATTCTTCTGAGTACTTCATCATTTGTTCGAGTCACTTCATTCATCTGTTTGGGATCAATCGCGATATCATAATTGTACTGCATAGATTTCATGAGAGCGATACAATTGAGGATCAATAAGGCTTCTGCTGGCTTCTCACTATCGTATAAGGCTTGGGTCATAACGTTTGAAGGATCTTCTTGCTGCGTAATGGCCAAAAATTCAGCGGCTCGAACGCGATTGATTAATTCCAAGTCGCTAGAAGAGATATTTCTGATAATTGGAGTCATGTCATAAGCTGCTTGTTCAAAGATAATGCAGGTTATTAATCCCCAATATCTCTCCCAGGGATCTGTCGATGTGAGTGCTGTTTCTATCTCAGCCTGTACCTGATCAAAAGGCTGTAGGCTGTAATCTGCAATTGAGATATATTTTTCAATTTCTTCCTGATGTGCCTCACCAAACGCTACGGGGTTATCAAAAGCGTGGTCGATCAGATAGTGTTCGGGATAGAATGATAGATCTGGCATGCTGCGTAATTGTTCGTTCAATGTACTACGCATGGCTATTAATTTGTCCTGAAATTGAGGAACTTCTGCCAGATTCAGGGTTTCATAGGGATCTTTTTCAACATCGAATAACATCTCAGGAGCACGTGTTTCAAAAAAGCGTGCCTGTATCTCATTGAGTTCACCTTGCTCATACAAGTTTTTCCATTCCTGATATGCCAGTTGTCTGTATCGGTATTGATTGAGCAACCCATCGAAATTAAATGGCTGATAATTGCGGATATACTTGTAATTATCCACTCTCATTGCCCTTACCAGGTCATATTTTTCATCAAATCTATCGGCATGATTAAATGCTGTATTTCTCGCTTCCACATCTTCTTTCGATACATCCTTACCTAAAAAGGGTCTCCCATCCATCTCATCAGGAATATCAATCCCGGCAAGATGTAAGGTAGTAGGAGCCATGTCTATAAAACTGACAAATCCATTTGTTCTGCTTCCCACTTCTCCATCTATGATATGCTGATAATTTTTTGGGATATAAACCACTAACGGTACATGTACACCTATCTCATATATGTATCCCTTACTGCCCGGGAGAACACCACCATGATCCCCAAAGTAGAAGATAAATGTATTGTCAAGAAGTCCTTCTTCTTCCAATTCGTTCACAACGTCTCCCACTTGCCTGTCCATATCCTGTATCTTGTCTCGATAATATGCATTGGTATATCGAAATATTTCTGTATCAGGATGATAGGGATGTACGTCAAACGAATTCAAAGGTGTTTGGGTAGATATGGAATCCATATCTGCCGTTGTGAAATGCAGCGAAGATTCATGACTGGTCCCAATGTTGTGCATATAGAAAAAGGGTTGCCCCTCTTTACGCTTTTTCCAGGTCGCCTCTCTGGAAGATTCGTCCCATACCCCTTCTTCCTTGATCAGGTTGTAGTCCTCTTTCCGTAAATTGCTGGTGTAATACCCTGCTTCCCTTAAATACGTTGGAAACATCTCAAGATCACCAGGCATGGGGACCTGCTTGATCTTTCTGTGAAACTGTGCGCCAACTCTGGGTGCATAGCAACCCGAAATTAATGTCGATCTCGCTACACTACATACAGGGCCATTGGAAAAAGCGCTGTTGAAAGTAATTCCTTGTGAAGCCAGAGATTCAATGTGAGGAGTAGAAACACCATTGGGGTCAAACATCTGCAAATAATGTACTGAATTATCTTCGGACAATATCCATACAATATTGGGAGGGGGAAGTTCCGACGTACTCTGTAGACACGATACACATATAAGGGAAAGTAAGAGGACGAAACTATGGTTGAATAGTTGAAAAGTAGTCTTGGTTCTCATGTGGTAGGTTGTGCTTTATCGTTGTACTTACCTTAAATGTAACATTAATTCTGTTGTGTTAGTGACATTAACACATTGAAAGTGCAAAAGATATAGCAGGAATGCTCTATGTAAACTTACCAGAATATTGATATTGTTAAAAAATCCGTAATAAATGAAATACTTATTCTCCTACGGATTTTTGTGTTTATTTTAGCCATGGATCGACAACATTAAATATTGCATTTCGCATTCAAGAAAATATATATCATGAATAATTTGAGAGCTATTACTGGGGTTATGCACTTTTCTGGCAGGTTAATAATAATTTTTATCTGTTTAGGACTTTTGGGAAGTGTTTATAGTCAGAAAAGTGATTTTTCCTTTCAGATTTGGCTGCGAACGACAGTAGTAGATACCACATTCCCTGCTATCGTTTCCAACAAAGATTGGGATTCAGGTGTAATTGAGGACTATACATCCAATAGTCATTTTGGTAAATCCAGAAATAGTGGGTTTGAATTGGGATGGGCAATAGCCTTGCAACCCAATGGTTCGTGGACCTGGAATATAGGAGATGGTAAGAATCGCCTGGATTATTTACCTACTCACTCAAGACAACCCATTAATGATGGCGAATGGCATTATCTGGCCTTTTCGTACCACGCTGAGAAAAGGGCAACATGGCTGTATTACGATGGAGAATTGGTAGCTATATATAGTCTGGATGAATTGAACACGGATACATTGACTTTAGATGCGTGGACAAAAATGAATATTCCAGGTCAGATATGCGAGATTAAACGCATGGAGATAGATAAGGGAGCACTTACCTCTGAAATGATTAAAAGTCATTGGATAGAGAGGTATCCTAACAAAACCTCACATTTTTATCCCGATATAGATCGAACGCAATTCAACCTTATGGCCTGGAATATATGGCACGGAGGCAGAAGAGATGGGATCAAAGAAGGTCTGGAACGGACGGAAGCAATTTTGCGCACAAATCAAGCAGATGTAATTTGTATGCAAGAGACCTATGGGTCAGGACCTATACTGGCTGATCGATTGAACATGATGTATTATTATCGCAGTACAAATCTATCTGTAATGAGTAAATACCCCATTATTGATACGCATGGTTTGTACGAACCTTTCAGGTTTGGGGGAGTGACCTTACAATTACCTGAAGATAAAAAAATAAGGGTATTCAGCCTATGGATTCATTATTTGCCGAGTCTGTCGAAACTGATGGAGACAGCATCACAATCTGAAGATCTATTGATACCTGAAGAAAAAACACGCGGAAGTGAGATAAAAGATATTGTAGCAGCGCTTCAGCCGATTTTGGCAGAACGCGATAGTATCCCAGTGATTGTTGGTGGGGATTTTAATAGCCCTTCTCATCTGGATTGGACTTCGGTAACTGCAGAAGAACATAATGGATTAGTTGTCCCCTGGCCAGCGAGTTCTGCGATGGCTGAAGCAAATTTTATGGATGCCTATAGATCCATATTTCCCAACGTACTGCAATATCCCGGTAAGACCTGGTCTCCCAAATTTAAAGATAGTTACCAACAAAGAATCGATTATATATATGTAGATAACAAAGGCTTTACCGTAAAAGATGCTCGCATGTTGGAAGAGTGGGACCCGCTATGGCCCAGTGATCATGCGGCGGTATGGGCACGTATTGAACTAAAGCCCTAATTTGTGTATAATAACTTTGCTTGATGGAAGAAGCGCTCATACGAACACTTGATGTAACCAGATATTTAGTTCCTCTGAGAGAAGGGGGCTCTTTACCAGCTATTGTAGAAGCTGATGATGATCTGTTATATGTGATCAAATTCAGAGGAGCAGGTCAAGGGAAGAAAGCATTGATTGCAGAGCTGATAGGAGGAGAACTTGCGCATAGAATGGGGTTAAATGTACCAGAGTTAGTATTTATGAATTTGGGTGAATCATTTAGCAGGTTGGAGCCTGATGAAGAGATCCAGGATCTGTTACGATTTAGTATAGGGCTCAACTTAGGGTTGTACTTTCTCCCCGAAGCAATTACCTATGACCCTGCAGTCTCTATTGCAGATCCTTTGACAGCCTCGAAGGTTGTCATGTTGGATAGTTTGATTACCAATATCGATCGCACTGCAAGGAATACCAATCTATTGAATTGGGAAGATAAATTGTGGTTGATTGATCATGGGGCCAGTTTGTATTTTCATCATGCTATGACAAACTGGGAGGTACATGCGAAAAGAACATTTCCCCAAATAAAAGATCATGTACTCTTGGATAGAGCCTCATTACTCTATGAGGCTACTCAGGAAATTCAGACCGCTATATCTTCTGATGTTATAGATGAGATACTATCGCTTATTCCAGAGGATTGGCTTGAGGATGAGACATATACAGTCGAAGATAGAATAAATATTTACAAAGAATTTTTAACCACGCGGTTCAACAATATAGAACTACTCTACAAAGAAGCATCAGATGCCCGAAATGTACGCATATGAATATGCTGTGTTAAGAGTTGTCCCTCGTGTAGAACGCGAGGAATTTGTGAATGTAGGAGTTATCCTATATTGTAAGGGCATGAAGTATCTGAATGTAAAATACCATTTAGATAAAGAACGATTACTCGCGTTTTATCAGAAAATAGATATCCCCTTACTCGAGCAATATTTGCGTGTATGGGACTGGATTTGTCTCGGTAAGGAAGAAGGAGGAGTGATAGCACAACTGGATATCGCCAGTAGGTTCAGGTGGTTGACAGCTTCTAGAAGTACGATCATTCAAAGTTCTCAGGTTCATCCTGGCCAGTGCTTAGAACCCGAACGTATACTTCAGAAATTGTTCGAGCAATATGTTGTTTAGACGAAGGACGAGTGATTAGATGACAGACGGTAACTAGACGACAGACGACGGACCACAGACCACAGACGGTAACTAGACCACAGACCACAGACGGAAACTAGACCACAGACGAGAACTAGACCACAGACGACGGACGACGGACCACAGCAAAAAACATTGAAAAATATCCGAATAAAAAATAATTATACGGAAATATAGCCATGTAACAATATAACCATACAGCAATATATCCATACATCAATACAACCATACAGCAATATTTCCATACAAACCAAAATAATTTTTCCATTCCAATAATTCCTCACCCATGATGTTAACAAAGATCATTACGAATCTGTGCATATGTGTACCACTTCTATTAAGCGCACAGGTTGAAAGCAATTCCATCCGCTTTGTCGGGGAAGAACATTTTCTATTGGAGGGTACACTCATCCCTGATTCTCTCAAGGAACATCGGTATGACAGATTACCCATAGCCTATAAAGAAAAAGTACGCCCCAAAGTCTGGGAGTTGTCCAAAGCTTCAGCGGGTTTATCTATTCGGTTTCAGACGAATTCGCCTACGATACATGCCAAATGGTCTGTTCTCAATGATGCTACAATGAATCATATGGCTGAGACGGGTATCAAGGGGGTAGATCTTTACGTAAAATTAGAGGGTAACTGGCAATATCTCAATACAGCCAGACCTACGGGAAGAGAATCTGAGGCGGTACTGATTAGTAATATGCCTGCTAAGATGCGGGAGTATAAGCTGTACTTACCCCTTTACGATGGAGTGGTAGATTTGGAAGTGGGGATTGATGAAAATAGTACAATTCAGAAGCCTTCACCTTCAAATAAAAAACCCATCATCTTTTACGGAACGAGTATTACGCAGGGAGGGTGTGCTTCCAGGCCAGGAATGGTTCACACGAATATTTTGTCCCGGAAGCTTGACAGAGATTGCATTAATTTTGGTTTTAGTGGAAATGGGAAGATGGAACAACCCATTGCAGAATTGATCTCAATGATGGACCCCATATTTTATGTGGTTGAGTGTATTCCCAATATGAAAGTGGGTGAAATTTCAGAAAGGACAGCCCCTCTGGTCCAGGTTATCCGTAAGCGTCATCCCGAAACGCCCATTGTTCTGGTAGAAAATTTCGATTACACTCCTGCAGCTATTGATACCTTAATGCGTACAATCATCCAGGAGAAAAATCGTGCATTAAAGCGCGAATACGAACGGATGTTATCACAAAAGATACCTAGTGTATTTTATATCGAAAGTACTCACGCAACGGGTTCGGATCACGAAGGTACGGTAGATGGAATACATTTTACGGATTTAGGTTTTATACGTTATGCAGAATTCTTGTTGAATAAGTTTCATGATTTGGGACTGATTGAAGAATGAGGGTACAGCTTTGGATGAATTGCTTACAAGGATTAACATTTATAAATAAATAGGAATTATTAGATAGGTAGTACGACATATTTAGATATACATAACTTAATTTCCTCCCTGCAGAGCTGTTCGTGTAGTTGGAGAGGGAGGT